>JACCZH010000257.1 GCA_013696045.1 Chloroflexia bacterium | reverse complement strand
CGTCGTTCCGGTGGCGTTAACCGCTCCGCGAGCCGGGTCTTAGCGTCCTCAAGCTTCTTGATCGGGACGACCGCAACTGTGGTCATGCCAGCTCTGGCTTGACAATCAAACTCTCGGCGAAGATGAGCGTCTCCTCAGCCAGCACGCGCCGGTCGTCGTCCGTTCGCATAATCGTGTCTGCCACGTGAACGGCGATGCCCAGATCAGTGATACGTTCAGCGAGATGGGCATCCTGCGAGTCAATCACCATGCCGGTGAGAAAGTCTTTGTAGAGTTCGGCAACCCCGGCGGCGGAAACCTCGTGGCCCAGCGTTGCCAGCATCTGATCGGCCGGTCCCTTGAGCGCCTGGCCGCCGATAATTGGACTGACCGCGACAATTGGCATCGTCAATTGCCGTAAGCGGTCGCGCAAGCCGGGTATGGCCAGGATTGGTCCGGTGCTGACGATTGGATTTGATGGACATAATACCATGATATTCGCATCATCAACCGCATCTGACACCCTCTCCGGGATCGTCGTGGCGCCAATGCCTTCAAATTGAACACCAAGTACATCGTCAGCGTGCTGTCGCCGGACAAAGTAGTCCTGGAATTCGAGCAGACCATCCGGTGTCTCAACGAGTGTTGCGACCGGCTCGTCGCACATTGGCAATAGCTGGGCGGTGATCCCCAATGCTTCCGCAAGCTCGACAGTCACATCGGTGAGTGTAGCGCCGGATCGCAGGCGCTCGGTGCGCAGAATATGGGTTGCGAAGTCTTTATCTCCGAGCCAGAACCAGGTGTCGCGGTCGTAGCCTTTGATCATGTCAAGCGTGACAAAGCTATCTCCTGCAATGCCCCAACCTGTTTCAGGATTGGCTAAACCGGCCAATGTATACATGACCGTATCGAGATCAGGCGAGATATGCAGCCCAAACAACGTGAAATCGTCAGCCGTGTTGACGACCACGCTCAGATGTTCACCGGATCGCGCCAAGGCTATCCCGTGAGCGAGTTTCGCGCCACCAACGCCGCCCGCAAGAGCAACTACTCGACTATTTGGCTCATCCCGTTGCATTGTCTATTACTATCTTTCTCTACTGTGGTCACTGTTGCTGCCCATGTCCAAGAAGCCGCGGCAAATGTTCACCGAAGGAACACAGAGTGTGATGGTGATCTGCGCGCAGCACGTTACCCGCAACAACGTTAGCCATACAGATCACCAGGCTCAGTCGTGCCGGGCTCTTTCAGAATTGTGGCTTCGCGGCGAGATCCGAGATAGCCAGCAGAATCGCTTCCGTTTCCGGACGATCGACAGGAATCTCACCGACGAATCGATAGCGAATGATTCCCACGGCATCAACGATAAATGCACCGGGGACCGGAATTGGCCGGCCATCTGGATCAGTGCGATGAAAGACACCATACTCTCTAATCGACTGCCGGTCGACGTCAGCCAGGAATGGGAATGGGGCCCCAAACTCGGCCTTGAGCTTTGCGCAACGCGCCTGGTCTTCGTTGATGATCGCCAGAACCTCGACATTCTGTTCCTGAAACGCTGGGTAACGCTGACACAACTGTGCCAGTTGATTTCGGCAGGCCGGTCACCAATCCCTACGGAAGAAGATCAAAACAAAGAGTTGGCCGCGTAATGCTGAGAGCTGTACCGTTCCGCCATCCGCTTCCAAAAGCGTAAAATCAGGTGCCGCCATTCCCGTGCTTATGTGCGCACGGGTAATGTCCGGCCCCGGCATTTTAAGGTTGGGAGCGTAGTTATCGTATGACACGAGAAGTTTCCTCCTTACAAGACGGTCATTTTACCAGTTGGCCCTGACGTCGCTGACCCTGACACCGCGTATCGCCGGTATCTGTCGTTCAGTGTGCAGCCAGGTGATAGACTCGTCTTTTCACCCGTGGGTGGTGAACTTTGGAATGTCGACTGAAGCGTGAGACGCCATTCGATGTTCTACATGGGTAACCGCGACCTACGGGTCTGGCTGGAGAACGTTGGTCGAAGGAACGCGGAACGTGAGTATGAGCCACATACAGCAAAGTGCTCGCAACAGCATTAGCCGAACAGAGCATCAGGTTCCCTCATGCCCAGCCGTCATCCTCCTGTTTGCCTACTGGCCACGCATCTGCGCTTGTACAAACGCCTGACTGCTGCGTTTGCAGGGCGTCTCATGATTTCTGCGGTCCATGCTCGTTTTGCCAGTGTCTCGATGACGCTGGTTCGTCTGAAGACCGAGTTGTGCCGCACAACCCACGAAATCATTTGAAACGCACAGGAACTGCGAAGCGCGATCCAGTAGCAGGCCAACACGTTCCAAAAACTCTTTCTACATAGCCGAACGGAGCGGCCACTCGCACCGGTCTGGAGACGTTGCGTCTTAAGCCGGCCGGAGTTGGTGGCTGCTTCAATCCTTGTAGTTACCGTGTTTTTACGTCCTCAGTTTGGAGAATCACACCATGACAAAGCCGATTGGCATTCTCTACGAGCACCCAGAATGGTTTGGCCCCTTATTCGCCGAGCTCGATCGCCGCAACCTGCCCTATACGCGTATCCTCGCGCAGGAGCACCGTTTCGACCCGGACGAGAGCTCGTCGCCCTACAGCCTCGTTGTGAACCGCGTTAGTCCGTCAGCATACTTGCGAGGCAACACGCAGGCTATCTTCCATGCCCAGCAATACCTGGCGCACCTTGACGCGTTGCGAATCCCGGTCGTGAACGGAACCAGCGCCTACGCGTTGGAGACCTCGAAAGCGCGTCAATTGACGTTGCTCGCACAACTCGGCGTGCCGCATCCGCGCAGCCAAGTGATCAATGCCAGCAGTCAGATTGTGCCAGCCGCGGCGGAGTTGGAATATCCGGTCATTGTCAAGCCGAATATCGGCGGCAGCGGAGCACTGATGCGCCAGTTCGCAGACGCCGATGAGCTTGAAACGGCAGTTGTGGCCGGTGAGCTCGACAACGTCTTCGGTCTGGATCATACTGCACTCGTTCAGGAGTATCACCCGCCCCGAGACGGCGCCATCGTGCGTGTTGAGGCACTGGAGAACCGCTTTCTCTATGCAATTCGTATCGCCAGCGATCCGAGCCTTGGTTTTAATCTGTGCCCGGCCGATATCTGTGAAGTACCAACCAACGGTGAGGCGGTCAACACGCTGGCCAAGCAGCAGCGCTCGATCCAGCCAGTGACACCACCTGACTGGGTCGTCGACGCCGTGCTGAGCGTCTTTCAGTCAGGGGGCATTGACATTGGTGGTGTCGAGTACCTGGAGAGCGAGCGCGACGGGCAGATTTACCTGTATGACATCAACGCGTTGTCAAACTTTGTTACAGACGCGCCAAAGCTCGTTGGCTTTGACCCCTTCGCGCGCTTTGTGGACTACCTGGAGCGCAGGGTCGGACTCGGAGCACTGCAACCAGCCGGGGTGAGCTAGTCATTCGTCTCAAGCGATTGCATGACCTGTATCAGACAAGGAGCGCCTGAAGATGACGATAGTGCCTGAGTTCCTCGCTGCCAATGAACGCTATGTCGCCGGTTTCGAGAAGGGTGATCTGGCGTCGCCGCCGGCGAGGAGGGTGGCGGTGCTGACCTGCATGGACGCCCGCATTGATCCGGCTAAAGCGCTCGGTCTTGAAGAGGGAGATGCCCATGTCATTCGCAACGCTGGTGGCCGGGCGAGCGCAGACGCGATTCGATCTCTGGTTATCTCCCAACAGTTGCTTGGGACGACAGAGGTCGTCGTCATTCACCATACGGACTGTGGAATGCTGACCTTCCAGAACGAGGATTTGCGTGCACGGCTTGCAGAGGGTCTCAATGCCGATGCAAGCGATATCGACTTCCTGCCATTTAGTGATGTAGTGGAGAGCGTGCACGAGGATATCGCGGTGATCCGCAACTCGCCATTCATCTCGGGTGACATTCCCGTCTCCGGCTTTGTCTACGATGTCCACAGCGGTCGTCTCCAGCACGTTGGATAGCGACAATTCCAGCACGGGATTCTATCCGTGCTGAATGTCGACGCCTTCGTCTCGAGAGGATCCTATATCGCAGTGGCGATCTGGTTGGCCGTAGCGCGAGCGCTGCGGCCAACACCGATCAGGGTGGCCGAGGCGTAGCCGGTCCATTCACCGTAGCCGACCAGCCAGAGGCGGGGCTCGTGGACCGAGCGGGTGCCTTCGACCTCGATCTCGTTGTTGCCGTTGAGCACACCTAATGGAGCAAGGTGGTCGAGCGCCGGTTGGAATCCAGTGCACCAGATGACGGCATCAATCTGTTCCTCACTGCCATCCGGCCAGACGACGCCGGTCTCGGTGAAGCGCTCGAATGGCTGTATGCTGCTGAGCACGCCGCGCTCCCGGGCTTCCTTGACCGGCGGAACCATCACCACCGAGCCAAACCCGTCTGAGGCAGTCGTCCCCGCGCCGGATTGCAGCGCTTGATAGCGTTCACTGGCCCGGTCGAAGAGGTAGCGGCCATCGACCTCGTCTGGCAGGAACTGCGGCTCGGAGCGTGTGACCCAGGTGACTTCAGCCAGTTGCGAAACCTCTGCCAGAATCTGTGCGCCAGAGTTTGCTCCGCCAATTATCAGCACCCGTTTGCCAGCGAACGCCAATGGCGTGTCGTAGTCAGCAGAATGCAGCTGTTCACCCTGGAAACGTTCGCGCCCCGGATATTCCGGAATGCAGGGTTTCCTCCAGCTGCCGGTCGCGCTGACGATTGCTTTGGCGCCCCACTCACCGGTGCTGCCCTGAACGGTCAGCCCGTCCTCGTCCCTCTGCACAGCCGTCACCCAGACCGGACGTTCGATCGGCAATTGGTAACGCTGCTCGTATTGGGTCATGTAGTCCAGAGTCTCGTTTAGCGAGGGATAGTAGTCGACTCCACCGGACATGATCCAACCCGGAAGCGAGCTCCACTTGGCCGGCGAAAAGAGCCTCAGCGATGGCCAGGCGTGTCGCCACGCACCGCCCGGTCCTTCCTCGGCGTCCAGAATGACGAAGGAAAGCCCTGTCCTGCGCAGGTAATACCCGACGGCCAGCCCTGCCTGTCCTCCGCCGATGATGACTACGTCATGTTGTTGGTGCTGCATCTATTTCGATTCCAACGTTTGAAAACGCGCGTATCCATGTCAGTGTACTGATCCTGGCAAGGTGCATCACTGTACAATCACATGGTCAGACGGTGGCAGGGGAAAGGTTCTCAGTTTGTCGGAAACACTGCGCTTTGTTCATGCTGCCGATCTGCATCTGGATAGTCCCTTTCAGGGCATCAAGAATACCGCTCCTGAGCACATCGCCAGCGAGCTTCGCGAGGCCACCTTTCGTGCCTACGACGGCATTATCGACCTGTGCATCGAGCGTGGGGTGCAGGCTCTGCTCATTGCCGGGGATGTGTTTGACAGTGCCGATCGCAGTCTCAATGCCCAGCTACGTTTCATTCAGGGGCTGGAACGGCTGCATGTCAGCGGCATTCAGTCGTTTGTCTGCCACGGCAACCACGACCCGATGGACGGCTGGACCGCCCGGCTGGCGTTTCCCGAAAGCTGCCATCGCTTTGGGCCGGAGATCGGCGCCGCTCCACTCGGGCCGGACGGCCAGGCAACGGTGTATGGCATCAGCTATCCGCAGCGAAACGTTGTACACGACCTGACGCCCGACTTTCAACGCCGGGCGAACGATGGTTTCGCCATCGGCCTGTTGCATGCCAATGTCGGTTTAACGGCTCACGAGAGCTACGCGCCGTGCAGCCTTGAGAGCCTGACCCGCACCGGCATCGACTACTGGGCGCTCGGGCACGTGCATAACCGGGCCATCCTGAACCGTAGCAATCCGGCCGTCGTCTATCCGGGAAATACCCAGGGCCGGCACCCCAACGAGACCGGCGCGCGTGGCGTGTATGTCGTTGACGTGGACACCAACGATCATCCGGCGATCGACTTCGTTCCGGTCAGCACCGTGCGCTGGGAAACCGCCGGTATTTGCATCAGCGAGCTCCATACCGAACAGGACCTGATCGACAGCCTCGCCAATGTTGCCGAGGGGCTGCTGCACAATTCCGACCGCTGCAGTGTGGTGTGTCGAGTGGAGCTTACCGGACGTGGACCGCAGCACACTACCCTGCGGCGCGATGGAACGCTCGACGCATTGCGGAGCGAGATCAACAATCATTTGAGCGCTCGTTCGCCTTTTCTGTGGTGCGAGCGCATCGTTGACCGCACCGGTCCAGAGATCGACCGCGCCGAGCGCCGCCAGGCGGAAGATTTTTTGGGGGATGTTCTGAAGATGATCGATGAGCTTCAGGCCGATCCAGAGGAGCGGGCCGAGTTTATCCAGACGGCGCTCGGGCCGCTCTACAGTCATTCCCGGGCGCGACAGTATTTTGAAGGCCACGATCCGGACGCGGCAGGATTGCTTGCCAACGCGGAGAATCGTATTCTTGCCCGCATGCTGGAGATCGCGTGAGAATTGAGCGCTTATCTGTCGACGGGTTCGGTCATTTTTCTGGGCACGAGCTTGGCCCGCTGGACGGCCGCCTGGTGGTCTTCCACGGTCCGAACGAAGCCGGCAAGACGACACTGCTGGCCTTTATCCAGGCAATTCTCTTTGGATTTCCACGCAAAACTGACGCTCTCTGGGTACCCGCGCTCGCTGGCGGAAGACATGGTGGCCGTATCGCTCTCTGTGACGAGTTTTGCGCGGGCTATGTGGTCGAACGCTATCAGGGCACACATGGCGGGCCGGTTGCGGTGACCCTCTCCGATGGGACGCAGGCTGGCGCTGGCCGGCTCAGCGAGCTTCTGGGACACGCCTCACGGGACGTTTTTGAGAACGTGTTCGCGTTCGGCCTTGACCAGTTGCAGTCGCTTGCCTCCCTCCAGGGTCCCGATGTGAGCAGCCATATCTATGGCGCGGGCGCCGGTACCGAGAGCCTTCCCCGGGCGCTCAAAGAACTTGAGAAACGCGCCGGCGAGATCTTTCTTCCAGGTGGACGCAACCAGCCGGTTCCCCGGCTGCTAGGCGAGGTTGAAACCGTGAATGGTCAACTGGACCAGAAGCGCGCGGACGCCGCTACCTATGCTTCCCTGCGTCAGGCGCTGGCCAACCTGGAAGAGGGGAGTTCTCGTCTTCAGGATCAGACTCAGGAGTTGAACGCCCGGCGAGCCCACCTGCACCGGCTTCGAAACGCCTGGGATGATTGGGTCACCTTGCGGCAAGAGGAAGACCGGCTGTACGAGCTGCCGCTGGTTGATTCGTTTCCGGAAGACGGCATCTCCCGGCTCCAGTCGCTTGAGAGCCAGATCCAGCTGGCGGAGCGTGAAATCCGCCGCATCGAGGGACGGCTCGATGAAGCCCGGCAGAGTGCGGAAGGTGAGCATTCCGGGGCGGCGCGCTACCAGGAGGCGTTGCTCAGGCGGCAGATGTTGCAGCATGCCCGCGAGAGCTGGACGCGGGTGGAGGTGTCCGGGCGGACTGCTGAAACGGAACGGCTCGGACTCGCTGACCTGGACCAGCAGCATGATTCTCCGGTGCTCGCGCTCGTGTTGCTCGTGGCAGGTTTCGCGTTTGCCGTGACGGGGATGGTGATTGGTGGCGGCGCCTTGCTGGTCGGAATCGGCGCCGGGGCCATGCTGGCCGTGGTCGGTTTGTATTTGCTCAGCTCCGGCCGGCAGCTGAGTGGCCGGCCGCGGCGCGAGGAGCAGCGGCGACGGGCTGAGGCGGCCGAAGCCCTCCACCAACGTGAGCGCCAGCAGCTCCAACGCTGGTTACAGCAGCTTGGCGTCTTTGAGTTTGACGATGTGTTGTTGTCTCTGGATGCCGTCGAACGCGATATCGAGTCCGCGCGGGACGCCGATGAGCGCCACCGGGGGTATCTGGAGCAGGCCGAGCGTGAAGAACGGCAACTCGCGGAGCGGCAGTCGGAGCGGAGCGAAGCGCAGCTCCAGCTAGAGCAATTGCTCGATCTCGGAGATGCAGTTGACCCTGAAGAGTTTCGCCGCCGGGCTGCCCGGCATGCTGAACGTGAAGCAGTGGAGCAGCGCCTGCGCGGCACTCTCGAACGCTTGCAGAGGGTGAGCGGTCCGGATGAAGGCTGGCGCAGGTTGCGGCAAGAGCTGGAATCAGTTGATCCCGTGGGACTTGACGACGAGTTGCTGGCCATTGACACCCGGCTGTCCGAAATTGAGGGGGAGCTTGCGGAGCTGCACCATGAGCGCGGGTCAACCAGCCGGGAGCTGCAGAGGTTGGAAGGCGACACGAGCGCGGCCGATCTGCGGGCAAAGCGCCAGCGCCTGATCGAAGATCTGCGGACGCATGCTGACGACTGGTCGGGGTATGTGCTGGCCCAGGCGCTCCTGGACCGGGCTCGCAAGCGCTACGAGCAGGAGCGTCAGCCCGCCGTCATTCAGACCGCCCAACGTCACCTGGAGACGATTACCGGTGGGCGGTATACCAGCATTGTTGTTCCGCTCGATGCCAAAGAGATTGAGGTCGTCCAGCCAAATGGCGCGCGCAAGCGCCCCCAGGATCTGAGCCGTGGCGCTCGCGAGCAGCTCTATCTGGCGCTCCGGTTTGGCTTCATCGCCGAGTTCAGCCGCAAAACCGCGCGTTTGCCGGTGATTGTCGACGACATCCTGGTGAACTTCGATCCCCAACGGGCCCGTGCCACTGCACATGCGTTTGTTGAGATTTCGGAAACCAACCAGGTCATCGTCTTCACCTGCCATCCCTCCACGGTTGAGCATTTCCGGGCCGCTTCGCCGGGTGTCCAGGTGGTGGAGCTAGAGCCAGAAGCGGCGGTCATCCGGTAGGAGTCGCAGGCCCCTCCTTCAAATCAGTACCCCGCCAACCTTGACACAGCACCCTTCAATCCTCTACTATACGATCAGGATTAGAACATATGTTCTATTTTGAACGGGTGATGTGGGATGTCCAACAGGGAAATACGCACGGAGGAGCGGCAAATGTCGCAAATCTGGGTGATTCACGCCGACCTTGACGCATTCTTCGCGGCGGCCGAGGTGCTGCGTAACCCAGCCCTGGCCGGAAAGCCGGTCATCGTGGCCGGCTCGCCAGACGGGCGCGGCGTGGTGACGTCGGCCAGCTATGAGGCGCGAGTGTTCGGGGTGCGCTCGGCCATGCCTGCTGCTCAGGCAATCCGGCTCTGCCCCCATGCGGTCTTCGTGCGGCCGGAGGGGACGCTCTACCGCGATCTCTCGCATCGTTTTCGGGAGATTCTGGCGGAGTTCTCGCCGATCGTTGAAGTGGTCAGCGTCGACGAAGCCTATCTG
>JACCZH010000229.1 GCA_013696045.1 Chloroflexia bacterium | reverse complement strand
ATCTCCTCAAGGAAGCGAATGAGATAGACGCGGACCACCCGGACGTTACAGCATTTGCGCGCCGTCTCGATCATGCCCGTGGCCGGTCGACCATAAGCGTTACATCGAATGCCGATTTGATTGACGCACGGCCTGACGTTCTGGTGAATTTCACGCGCCCGCTACCCGGTGTTGAGAGTCAAACAACGGCTGTCCAGCGCTTAATACGAGATGCTGAAGGTCATTATGTCGCCGAACGTCTCTTTTCCGCGCTCGATTCCACCTACCTTGCCTGTGTCGAAGCACCCATGTTTCTGCCCGGATTCGTGCGTCTCGCCGAGCTCCAGCTCGCATTAGGAAAAACGCAGCAAGCCAGAAACCTGTTTGACACCCTGTCCTACTGGCACGAGATCAACGATGAACCACCCAATGTGCTGGTGCGCGCTCTCCAAATATCTCTCGACCCAAGCGATACTGCCGCACTCCTTGAATACGCGATGATCCTCGTCGACAATGGCGAGATATCGGCTCTCGAGCCATACGTCCCGGCTGCGATAGCGCGAGCGGTCGAAACCAACCCGACCGCGGCCCGCGATCTCTCGCAGCGATACCTGCAACTCTGTCCGGAGAACCTGGACGCACAGCGGTTACATCTTCAGGTTCTGACCACAACCGGCGAATCTGACGCTCTTATAACCGCTGCACGCACGTTCGTGGTGCCGTCCTCTCCCATTGACCTGTTAGTCTTCCGCATCATTGCGGAGTCTAAGTCATCGTCAGAAGAGTGGCTGACCTGGCTCGAGATCATTGCCGGTGAGATGCGCGCCGAGCCCTCGGCACATGCCATAGTGCGGGAGATGCTTGACACAGCAGAAGAGTCTCTTACCACTGAGCGCCTCCGGCTACTATCTGCTGTTGTCGCGTTCTCGGCCGGTCACTGGCTTGAGTGTGCCGATTCGCTGCGCTTCAGATCGCCGTCTGAGCAACAGCCCGACGGTGAAGCATTTGTGAGCCGGATGATACTCGCCCTGGCCCTTGACCACCTTGACGATCCCGCTGCCAGCTCTGCGATGCTTGACGCTGTACGGTTGGCTTTCGTGCCGGATGTCGAGGCGTTCGCAGGCTCGACGGAGATGTTTGGCGTCAGCGCTTCGCCTACCGAATTGCTGAAAACCACCATGGGGCGCGGCGGCAATGCCATTGCCGAGCTGCAAACCCTCCGTGACGCCAACCCTGAGCGTCTTGAAGTTCGCGGCGCTCTGGCCGCGATATACATGGAAACGGGAAACGCACGCGAGGCGGTGCGTGAGCTTCGTTACATCGCCCAGGAGCATGAGAAAACTGGCAATTTGAGCGCGATGGTCCAGGCAATGCGCCAGATTTCGCAAGCCGTTCCGGCCAACGTCGAGATGAAAGCCAAACTCATTGAGGGCTACCTCCGGCGTGGCGTACTCGACGAAGCTATCGTAGAACTTGATCTCATCGGAGAGCTCTATCGTGATCGGACCAGAACTGCCGATGCCGTTGCCGCGTTCACGCGCGCGGCCGAGATCGCCTCGGCCACCGGCGCGTTCTCGCAGGGTAACGCGTTATTCCAAAAGGCTGTCGAAGCTAACCCGGATGACGTTCCGGTACGGCACGCGGCCGTCGCCTTCTATCTCCAGACTGGCTCGATTGGGCAAGCAGCGGCACAACTCCGCGAGGTGGTGCGCATTGCGCTCGTTACGGAAGACCGCGACGAGGCCGTTGCGGCACTCCATCAAATCATCGCGCTTGCACCACAGGATTCCGACGCGTATCACCAGCTTGGCGAGGTGCTGACATCGCTTGGTGAATACACGCAAGCGGAACGCGTCTATCGCCGGCTTGCGACGTTTTCCCCGCACGACCTTGTTCTGGAGGCGAAACAATCCGCCCTGGCGGTGCTTGCCGCGACAAAATGAAGCGGCGTACGCCCGTACCGGTAACACTGGTATACAATGTGACATCGGAGATGTTCCGTACCAGCAGCTGGGTGGCTCATGCCTGACTTTCTTTGGATTCTTACACGACTCGATGTTCGAGCGCTGATCGACATCGTGTTCGTCGCCACCATCTTCTACTGGCTATTGGGTGTCGCGCACGGAACCAGAGCAGCGTTGCTTATCCGCGGCCTCGCCATAGTGACCGTCGGAGTATGGGCCGCGTCGAATATCCTGGACCTCGCCGCCCTTAGCTGGTTATTGAGTCGCACGTGGCCCGTACTTCTCCTGGCGATCCCGGTTATTTTCCAGCCTGAGCTGCGCCGGGTGCTTGAGCAAATTGGTCACACCGGCCAGTGGCTTCGAACGCCTTTCGTTACCGGCGCTGACGCCGCCCTTGAGCGCACCGTTGATGAGGTGAGCCGGGCCGCGGCCCAGCTTAGCCGCCGGCAATACGGAGCGTTGATCATCCTCGAACGGGAAACCGGGTTGCAGGATTATGCGGACCGGGGTGTTGCGCTGGACGCGACCGTCACGCGCCAGCTACTCATCAACATCTTCTACCCAGGCTCTCCCCTCCACGACGGCGCGGTGATCTTGCGTCTGACCCGTATCCTTGCGGCGGCTGTAGTGCTTCCATTAACTGAGAGTGTTGGTGATGGTGGACGTCTTGGAACCCGCCACCGCGCCGCGATTGGCATTACAGAGGAGTCCGACGCTCTGGCGGTGGTGGTGTCAGAGGAGACAGGACGCATCTCGGTGGCGCATAACGGCCGAATCGTCGAGAACCTGGACCAGGAGCGCTTGCGCCGGGCACTGCGCTCGCTGTTAAAGCTCGATCACCGGGCTGACGGCTCACAACCGACCGCCGGACGGCAGAGCGCGACACAACGCATTCGCAACCGGCTTAATCGCAAAGAACCTGAATCGATTTAGGCAGCATCACGGCCGGAAGGCGCGCTCCAGTTGCGACTACGATTTCCAATTCGATTGACTCCCGCGAAGATAGCGCGGATTGTGCTCTCGCTCATGATTGCATTTGGGCTGTGGGCTTTCGTTATCAATGAGCGCGATCCTGACCAAACGGTAATCGAGCCAGGTATTCAGATTGTTGTCGATGGACTCCAGGATGATTTTCAAATCGTCGACCCATTGCCGCCAGTTGACGTGACGCTCAAAGGTCCACAAAGCATCGTTCAAGGCATTTCCGTCAACGATATTGAGGCCACAGTTGACATGGCCGATGTCGATGCACCGGGGATCTACGAGCGCAACGTGAAAGTTCAAACTCCTGGTGGGTTCCGGGACGTTGACGTGGAACCCAGCTCCGTTACGGTGGAGATCGGTTCGGTTGTCTCGGAGACATTTGACATCACTATCGTGGAGCCGGACGATTCACCGGCCACCCTGACTTCAATCCGCCTCTCGACATCATCTGTCACGCTGGTTGGAGTTGAGCGGAACGTTGATAACGTTGAACGGGTCGAGTTGGAAATCGAACTGGGCGGGCGCACCGAGAGCTTCACCTATACAGCTCAAGTAACGCCTATAGGCGCCGACGGCATGGAGATTAACGACGACACGATTGAGGTTAGACCGGAATCGGTCGAGGTCTCGGTCGAGTTTGAGATGGGCAGCCGCTCGGTTCCGGTCATTGTCCAGTGCGCCTGCCCGACCGATGACGGTGGGGTGGAGATTCGCGACCTTCTATCTGCCACCGCCATTCCGCCAACCGTTCGCATTGAGGGCCCTCAGCCTCTGATAACAGACATTGACGCCGTTCGAACAGTGCCAATTAGCGTCGCAAACGTGGAAGTTTCTGGATTTGTCACGGGAGCCGTGGATCTGGATAGCTCCAGTCTTCCCGAAGGTGTGACGATCGGTCCTTCGGCAGTAGGTGTCTACGTACAGGTTGAGCTTTCCGCTCAAGAGCTCATTCAGCAGGAGATACAAATCATTAATCCGCCGCCGGACATGCTGGTCGACGTATCCTCCACACTCATTTCGTTCGAGCTACAAGGCCCGGCCGAAGCGCTGGCAACGTTGAGTGAGTCTCCTCCCGTTGCCATCATCGATCTTGCAGGGTATGACGAAGGCGTCTACACACTCTCACCGCGTATCGCACTGCCTCCCGACGTTCGGGTCGTGAACCTCGAACCAGGCACGATAGAGGTCACGATTGAGCGTCCTCCTCCACCATCCCCGTCTCCAACGTCGGCTCCAGCTCCGACAGTCATCCCGGACAGCACCACGACCACGTCGGCGGTGCCCACCAGGCGTGTTAATGACGCCCAACCCGCTTTTAGCGACACAATCAATTAGCCGGCAGGATATCTTACCGGAAGCTATGCGCTTGAGGCGCCAGTAAATCATGGGCAACATTCATGGGAACCAGCGACGCGGCGATGATATTGGTAACACCCTCGTGGCGTTGCATTTGACCACCGATAGTCAGAAACGACACAGTTCTTGCAACAGCACGGTATCGTTCATACACCTTCGGGCGAACGATCACGTTCATAAGCCCATATTCATCCTCCAGGGACAAGAAAAGAAACCCGGAGGCTGTAGACGGGCGCTGACGACACACAACAAGGCCGGCCACCCGCACCTGTGCGCCATCATTAATCGCATCCAGATCAACTGTCGAAGAAATGCCGCTGTCGAGCGTAGGCCGGATGATGCTCATCGGATGGTCATCAGTCGAAAAACCAAGAACTTGATAGCCGGCAACAAGACGCTCCCAGCGCCCAAAGTCCTCAAGCGAAACTTCATCCTGTTTGGTCGGTAGTGAGAGTGGCATCTGGGCGCCGGCCCGCTGCCAGACCAGGCCAAGCTGCCAAAGGAGCTCGCGTCGATTCAGGCCCAGGCTGTCAAAAGCACCAGCCCGAATCAGGTTTTCAACACTCTCACGCCGCAGCCGGGTTCGCCAGCAGAATTCACGAACTGATCGAAAGAGGCCACCAAGATCGCGGGCTGTCTCAACAGCTTTACCACCCGCCTGACCAATACTCTTCACATAGCGCAGCCCGATCCTCACTGCCCCATCTTCTACCGTGCAGCGCCAGCGGCTAGAGTTGATATCAACTGGCAGGAATCGAACCCCATGCCGCCGGGCGTCACCGATAATAACCTCTGGCGAATAAAAGCCCATGGGCTGAGCATTGAGTAACGAGCAGTTGAATTCAACCGGGTAGTACTTTCGCAACCAGGCAGATTGATATGCGAGTAAGGCGAAGGCCGCCGAATGACTCTTAGGAAATCCAAATTCAGCAAACCCGAGCAATGTAGTGAAAACTCGTTCCGCAATTTCTTCGTCGATGCCGCGAGCCAGAGCCCCAGTGTAGAAGTCTTGCCGCATCTTAGCCATTTCTTCGGATGACCGCTTGCGTGACATCGCTCGCCGTAGCTCATTGGCTTGACCGGCGCTGAAGTTGCCGATAGCCATCGCCACCTGCAGCACTTGCTCTTGGTAAAGGGTCACGCCCATTGTCTCTTTCAGAATAGGCTCTAGATCTGGATGGTCATAGGTCACCTCTTCTTTCCCCTGCCGTCGCAGAATATATGGGCTGACCGCCTTCCCCACAATCGGTCCGGGTCGGATGATCGCCACCTGGGCGGTCAAATCGTCCAATGTGCGCGGCCTCGTCCGTGGCAAACTCTGTGCCTGGGCGCGCGACTCTACCTGAAAGATTCCGATGGTGTCGCCCTCGCAGATCATGTCGTAGACAGCTTCGTCTTCGAAATCAATGCGGCTCAGGTCAACATGGTCATCTGGATGAGTGACGTCAATCTCATCCAGGCAATAATCAACCAGCGAGAGCATCCCCAGGGCGAGAAAATCCACTTTGATCATGCGCGCGTCATCGACACTGTCTTTGTCCCACTGGCAGAGAACGCGTCCTTCCATCCGGGATCTCTCCAGCGGCACAATCTCGACCAACGGACTTGACGAGATAATCATTCCGCCGACATGCTGGCTAACATGCCGCGGGAAACCTTTGATTTGCCCGGCCAGCCCGACCAGATCACGCCAGAGCGGAGCATTGAGGCGACGCTTGAACTCCGGATAGCGCGACATTTCTTCCTCGATCTGGTCGGCCGAGGCATATCCGACAAGCTTGGCGAGGCGCGCAAGCTCGGCCTCCGGCAAGCCCAGGACTTTACCAATGTCACGGGTCGCCGAACGCAACCTGTACGTTGGGAACGTGCAAACGAGACCGACCCGCTCCGGTCCATAGTGCTCATACATGCGCAGGATCAGCTTTTCACGCACCTCCCTACTGAAATCCAGATCGATGTCCGGCACCGAGCCAAGATCTTCATTGAGGAAGCGTCCGACGAAGAGATTGTTCGCGACTGGATCAATTGAGCTCAACCCGATCAGGTAGCACACGATCGAGCCGACACTGCTTCCTCTCCCGCGCCCTGGCGGACGATCGCCGTGGTCGGGTCCGTAGACCTCGCGAGCGACCTCCTTTGCTAACTCCAGGATGTCAATGTAGATCAGAAAAAAACCGGCCAGCCGGTGTTTGGCGATCAGTCCCAGCTCTTCGTCTAACCTTTCTTGCGCAGCCGGCCGTTGATTGTGTACGTATCGATTTCGCAGCGCTTGCTGGCAGAGCGCACGCAAAACACTGTCCGGAGTGTGACCGTCTGGAACGGGATAGTCTGGAAAGTGGTAGTTGAGATCCGTTGTCAAATCAAAATGACAACGTTCGGCGATTCGCAGAGTGTTCGTCAGCGCCGCAGGACAGCCATCAAAGAGACGCTCCATCTCCTCGGCTGACTTCAGGTGGAACTCGCTGTTCGGGCGACGTAGAGCGTGTGACTCTTCCAGTGTCGTGCGGCGCTTGATCGCGACCAGCACATCCTGAAGGCGGTGCCGTTCGCGGACGTGATAGTGCACGTTGTTCGTCGCGACGGCTCCAAGGTCGAGCCGCTTCGCCAGATCGATGAGATGCCGGTTGCGCGGAGTATCACCGTGCACGAGGTTCTGCTGTAGTTCAATGAAGAAATTCTGCGGGCCAAACAGCTCAGCGTAGCTGTTAGCAACGATCTCCGCCTCGTGGAAACGCTCCTCCGCCACCAGCGAGGGCACTTCGCCATGCCGACAGCCGGAGAGTGCGATAAGACCTGCGGTGTGCTGGGCGAGCGTTTCCCGGTCGAGCGTGGGCACGCCTTTCTCGTTGGTGAGATGGGCATGTGAGAGTAGCCGGCAGAGATTGGCGTAACCCTGTCCATTTTCAGCCAGAAGCGTAAGATGGTGCCCGGATTCTAGCGTGATCTCGGCGCCGGTGATGGGCTTGAGTTCTTGGGCACGAGCGCTCTGGGCAAATTCCATGCTTCCATAGAGTCCATTGTGGTCGGTCAACGCTAACGCGGGATAACCCAGCTCGCGTGCTTTCAGTACAAGCTCCTCGACATGCGATGCGCCGTCGAGGAACGAGAAGTTACTGTGGCAATGAAGCTCAGTGTATTCACTCATGGGCAAGAAGATTCTTCTTCATACGAGCGCGATTATGTCGTTGTCAAACGTGATCCGTTAATGACAGGACTCGAGATGCGTACGGGCGCAATACATTACACCCGTACGCAAAACAGCATTACATCGTGATTCATGACTAATAATTCTGCCGCCACCATTGACGCTCAATAAGATCCAGGAACACCGTCACCGAACGGCCATCCTCCAGGGCAACCTGCCAGTAGAAACGGCTCACCGGACGCTCCCGCCACCATTCATCGTCTATTCGCCAGCAGTCCAGGATCTGTTGAACCGCCATGCGGCGATTGCGCAGAGTCACTGCCACCGGCCAGCCTTCAAGGTCCACCTCAACCAGCACCGTTTGTGGTTCATTTAAGGGTCGAAGGCGATGATGGCTGCTCGCCGCTCGGGAATCCGGGACCATGGCTCCACCTTCACGACATGACCGACCGGGCAATAGCCATAGCGGCTTTTCAGCTGGCGCAGCGCCGCGTCCAGTCGTCGTTGCTGCCGCTTATCTATGTCAACCCAGAGGCCGCTCTGCAATCCGCCAACCGGTGTCAAACCGGTAAGCTCCAGCCCAAGCTCGACCACCGGCCCAGGAAGGGCTGCGCACTCCAGAACAGGCTTTATTGCCGCCCAGAGGCTTGATTGCTCTCCCCGTGGTTCTTTGAAGGTAATCTGTTGCCGCCAGTTCTGGCCACGGTCGGTCACGGCCTGGAGTGACACCTGTCGTGCTGCCCGGTACTGCCGCGCCAGGTCACCCGACGCTCTGCTCAGCAAACGCTCCATAACGGTCAGGATGACCTCGCGGCTGACAATCGGAGGGTCAAAGGATTGCTGTACGGGAATAGTCTCGACGCTCAGCCTGTAGCGGACCGGATCTGGATCATGCCCTGTGGCCAGCTCCCATGCCAGACTGCCCTCGCGACCGAACTGCATGGCAACTGACGAGCGCGGCAGCGCCGCCAGCGCTCCCAGCGTTTCCAGGCCGAGCAGGCGCAGCCGGCGTTTGGTGTCATAGGAAATTGGCAGATTATCAATTGACGTTGAAGAAAGGAATGCCGCAACATCCTCGGACAACAACTCGCGTGACTCGCCCCGCCTGGATTGCTGGGCGGCAACCAGCGCGGGATACTTGCCCGGCCCAATCCCAAGCCGGGGACGCAGCGACGCCGGCGCGCAGGCCAGCAACGCTTTCTTCAGCGAGCCGGGCTCTGGGTAATGCCGCTCCAGCCCACGCAGGTCGACGAACACCGTGCCGAGCGGTCCCGCATCGACAGCCGGAGACACCTGCTCTAGCTCGTGCAGGATGGCCGCGAGCTGTCCCTCATAAAACGCCGGTCGCGCCTCAAACGTCACCAGATACGGGCAGAATGAAAATGCTTCCTGAA
>JACCZH010000219.1 GCA_013696045.1 Chloroflexia bacterium | reverse complement strand
GTGCCAGCCATATCGGGCGTCTCTTGGCCCTCAGGCGTTCCGGCCATGTCGGGCGTCTCTTCGCTCTCCGGCGTCCCGGCCATATCGGGAGTTTCTTCGTCCTCCGGCGTTTCCATAGCATCCGGGGTCGTTCCGCCCGCCGGTGATGTGGGAGCCGTATCGGTTACTCCCGGAGTCTCATCATCGTCGTCTCCGCAAGCAGCCAGCAAGGATGCGATGACCGGAATCGACAAGCCCAGCGCCGCACCCTTACGCAAGACGTCGCGCCTGTTCAGGCGTCCAGTCAATGCCTCTTGATACAACTCGTCATACTTTCGATCGGACATTGTTTCTCCTCTTCTTGAATGGCGTTGGTTAGGAACCGGTCAGACATTCGTGACGGTCCCGCGCCCCAGGGGTCTTTCTCAAGACTGCGCAGCCTGGCCCACCAGGTTCTGCTAACGAGAGCGATTTGGGACGCTCCCAGGGCGGTTGCGGCCTCTCAGCGTATGCTCCTTTCCCTGACTTAAACATACCCGTCATAAAGGTTTACGACAGCGAGGACGGCCCCGGTCCTCTTCCATTGTGACGCATCCTAGCCTTTGACAGCGCCACTCAGGTATCCGGTGCGGATATAGCGCTGCAGGAAGAGGGTAATAAAGAAGACGGGTATCGTCAGGATGACCGAGAAGGTGGCGACGTCAAAGAACCCTCCTCTCGCGGCGTAGTAATAGGTAAGACGCGGCAAGGTGAACTCCGACGGCAGCAGGTAGATGGCCCACAGCAGGTCGTTCCATGAATCCAGCCAGGCAAACATGGCGGCCACCACGATGCCAGGCAGCGCCAGCGGGAAGACGATGCGGACCAGGGTGCTGATCCTGCCAGCGCCATCCACCTGCGAGGCCTCCTCAAGGTCAACCGGGATCACCTGGAACGTGCCCACCAGAATCCAGGCCACAAATGGCAGGTTGCGGATCATGTGCGCCAGAATCAATCCGATCTCGGAGTCGCTCAAACCCCAGCCATAGAAGCGCGCCGCTATCGGTGTTGCGATCGTTACTTCCGGGAACATACGCGTGAACAGCAGCGCCAGCACGATGCCATAGCGCAGGCCGCGTGGAAGCCGCGAGATGGCGTAGGCGGCCGGCGCGGCGATCAGAATGCACATAATCGCGGTTCCAGTCGCCACGGTCAAACTCATCTGCAAGGGCGGCAGAATGCGGTCAAGATTGAACATTCGCTCCCAGTGGTCCCAGGTAAAGTTCTGGATGAGCAGTGGCGGGCGCTGGGTCAGGACATCCTGCGGCTGGCTCACCGACACCTTGAACAGAATGTAGAGCGGAAAGACAAACCAGGCGACGAAGAAGGCCGCCAGCAAAACAAAGCCAAGCGTAAATACTGAGTTGCGCAGCCGGTAGAGGAACGACTCCGCCGGATTCTCACGACGGGCGGGCTCTGTGACCGTTGCCATTACACGTCCCCTCGCCGGCGCTCGACAATCAGGAAGTACAGCACGATAAAGATCACGATCATCAACAGCAGGATCGTGGACGCCGCCGACGCCCCATTCAAATTACCGGCAAAATACTCAAAGTAGACAAAGCTCGACATCACCGGCACCTGACTGCCAGCCAGGACAATGGCGATGTCGAAGATGCGGAAGGCGTCGATAGCCCGCAGGATGACCGCCATAGTGATGGCCGGCATCAGGAGCGGCAGGGTATGGTCCCAGAACTGGCGCCACTTGCTGGCGCCGTCGACATCGGCGGCCTCATAGATGTCGCCGGGGATGGCCTCGAGGCCAGCAAGCAGGATCAGAATGACCAGCGGCGTGGTCTTCCAGGTATCGGCAATGGCGATCGAGAACATGCCTCGCCAGCCTTCAACGGTCCACAGGATCTGTTGGTCGATGATGTTCAGCCGCAACAGGATCTCGTTGAGATAACCCTGTAAACCCAGGATATAGATCATGGCCGCGCCGGCCACCAGCGTCGGCACACCCAGCGGGATCAATACCATGCTGCGGAAAAAGCCGCGCGCGCGAAACGCCCTGGCCAGCATCAAAGCGATGACCAGCCCGAAGATCAGCTCCAGCGTCACGCCGATAGCAGTGATCCCGAGCGTGTTGCGTATGGCTCGGTTGAAATTGGTGCTGTCCATGACTTCGCGATAATTGGAGGTGGTGGGAAACTCGCCGGTAAACCGATCCACAAGGGAGAGCCGGATCGAGTCGAACACCGGCAGGAGGGTAAAGCCGAAGATGTAGAGAACCAACGGCAGGATCATGATGATGGATAGCGCGTTGCGCCGGATAAAGCGCCGGCTGGCCGAGGGCCGCTCGTATTGCAGCTTGCCCGTCACGCCTGGTGTGCCCGCGGCCACGGCGACATCGCCCTGGGGCTGCGTGGCGCTCCCGACGCCGCCGGTTTGGTCGTCGCGTCGATCCATGAATTGTCCCGTCGTGTGCTGTGCGTTCCAACGATGGTCACCGGGGGTATACAAGCCCGTGACGGGCGGCAATCAGTCCCGGATATGGCCCACATCGTCAGAACGTTGACAAACGATTTCTCCACATCTCGTTTATAGCATAGTCCTTTTGCCGGAGTATAGCTGGAATTAAAGGCAATTTCCCTGTATAGCCGTCAACAGCATGAATGTTATGCTCGCTAACTGAGGCTACGAAACGAACGGGGAACGATGACAAACAAGCCATATTTCTTTTTAAACGACGAACCTGGACGCTTGACGGACGTGATCGCCATGGTGCGGGAGATCGAGGAACGCGGCTTCCCGGGCGTCTTCTCGGAGAGTCCGGGAGACAACATCGCGCTATCGCTGGCGCTTCTGGACCGGACGGAGAAGATTACAGTCGGCACCGGAATCGCCGGCATCTACCTGCGGCATTCACACACCATGGCCACCGGCGTTTCGTTGATCGAGGAGTTGCACCCCGGCCGTTTTCTGTGCGGGCTGGGGGTCTCGCATGTTCCATTTCATGAGGAGATGGGCGTCACGTTCGGCAAGCCGCTGGGTGACATGCGCTACTACGTGGAGTCGATCCGCGAGGTCATCGGCGCTGGACCGCAGCCGCCGATCATCGTCGCGGCCTTGAGGCGCAAGATGTCCGCACTGGCCGGCGAGATCGGTGACGGAGTCATGTGGGCCAACGCGGCGCTCTCGCACCTGCCGGTGTCTCTCAACCAGCTGCCCGCCGGGCGACGCTCAGAGCTGCTGCTCAGCAACTCCGCCCCGGCCTGTGTCAGTGAAGACCGCGACGCAGCGCTGGCCGCCATCCGGCGCTATCTGCTGTTTTACATGAAGTTGCCCGCCTATCAGAAGTACTTTATCGAGGCCGGATATCGTCACGATGTAGATTCAGCCCGCCGGGCAATTGAACGTCATGACGACGAGGCCGTCATGACATCCATCTCGGAAAAGCTCGCCGCCGATGTTGGAGTGTTCGGCACGTCGGCCGATGTCCGGGCGCGAGCGGACGACTGGGCAGCGGCCGGCATCAGCCACCTCGTACTTGACACCGTCTCGGCCACATCTACCGACCGGCTTCAGGCGGTTCGGGAAGTTATGGACGTGTTTGGATAAGGAGCGCCAACAACTTACCAAAAGGGTGAACGTGTGCTGACGGCAGTGGTTCAATGCCTACAACACCGGCGAGAGGGGAGCAGGGGAGTTAGAGTGGACATAACGAACCCAAGTGAATCGAAGGTGCTCGTGCCGCCACGGCACATCATCGACGAGCTGGTGCAACGAGCGCTGGCGGAAGACATTGGATTTGGTGACCTGACGAGTGACGCGATCGTTGGCCGCGACGCGCTGGCGTCCGGCCGGATCCTTGCTCGCGCCAGTGGGGTTGTCGCAGGACTGCCGGTTGCTAAGGTCGTGTTTCAGAGCGTCGACCCCGGGATTCTATTCGAACCACAGGTTGCCGATGGCGCGCGGGTTGCGAACGGCGACTGCATCGCAACGATCGAGGGTCCCGCGCGAGGTATCCTGACCGCCGAACGGGTTGCGCTCAACTTCCTGCAACAGCTCTCAGGTGTGGCCACGCTGACGCGTGAGATTGTGGACGTCATCGATGGCGCCGGGGCACAGCTGCTCGACACCCGCAAGACCGTTCCCGGTCTACGGGCTCTGCAACGCTATGCGGAGCGGGTTGGCGGCGGCGCAAACCATCGCTTCAATCTCTTCGACGGCGCGCTTATAAAGGAAAACCACATCACCGTTGCCGGAGGAATCACCGCGGCTGTCGAGCGTGCTCGCATTGCAACCGGCCCGATGACGGTCATCGAGGTTGAGGTTGAAACCCTGGAGCAGCTTGACGAGGCGATCGCAGCCGGCGCGGACATGATCCTGCTCGACAACATGACGCCCGACCAGCTCCGGAAAGCCGTCTCGCAGGCGGCAGGGCAAGTTACCCTGGAAGCCTCCGGCGACATCTCTCGCGAAACCGCCCGCGCGGTCGCCGAGACCGGAGTCGACTATTTTTCGTCCGGCGCATTGACGCACTCGGCCAGAGCACTGAATCTGAGCCTGCTCTTGAACCCTGTTTCTGAGTAGAAGGTACTATGCTGGACAACCAGGCCCGGCTGCGTTTCAATCTTTTAAGGATTCGCAGTCTTACACGCAAGGGTTGAACGCCATGTTGAGACATAATGGTCCATGGACGCCCTGGATGGTGTCTTGCGCATTTATCGGCGTGGCGCTGATCCTGACTGCCTGCGGTGGCGCCAGCGCCGATGCAACCTCAACGCCCGAGCCGTTGGTTGCGGCTGAAACCGCCACCGTTGAACCGGCAACTCCAACGGCAACCGTCGAACCCGCCACGCCAACGTCGTCACCCTCACCGGAGCCCGAACCGACTGCGACACCGACACGCAGCGCGCCGGCGCCAACCGTCGCCATGCCAATCCAGCGCACACCAACGCCGGTCCCACCTGCCTCAACACCTGAGCAGGAACCGACGCTGGAAATTCCGGGCGGTAGCACCGGTGAACCGGCACTCGGAGACCTTCTTCTGGAGTCCGACCTGAGTGACTGGGAGCAGATTGATGGTGAGTTCGGCACTGGCGTCGTGGCTGACGGTTCGTACCACATCAACGTGACCCAGGCCGAGGGCTCCTTCATTATCTTGCGCAGCAACCAGACAGATTTCGCCGACATTCTCGTGTCGCTCGACGTGCGCATGGTCACAGAGTCAACCAGTTCCTCCGGCTGTGTCACGGCCCGCGCTGATTATGATTACCAGTACAACTACGCCATGTGCATCACCAACGCTGGTGAAACGTATGCGATCTACGAATACTTCGACCCTGATGGCACGTACCATCTCGAAATGCTTTTTGAGATTGAGGCTCGTGAAGGCGCCAATCCTGCCTCCGAGTGGAACAACCTGTCAATCATCGCTTTTGGTGAAGAGCTGGGCTTCTTCGTCAACGACACCTTCCTGGGCCTGACGACCCACGCGGGTCCACCCGCCGGTTCCGCCGGGTTCTATGTCGAGAATTACGACCCCAACGGCGTCGAGTTCGAGTTCGCCAACTTGCAGGCGTGGGCGGTCGAATAAGCTGGCGATTACTTTTGCGCACAAGGACACTTATCCGCAAAAAACATCTACAGCGAGCAATCCTCTATGGGGAGTGCGCTCACCGTTCGGCCTCTGTGCGTGCCGCATGCAGAAGATCGTCGGCCTAAATGCCAATCGGGCCAATGCGCTCTTGGCGGCGAAGGATGCGTTGGACGACCTCGCGACGGCGCTCGATCTCTCTGGCGGTCACTGAAACGACTGGTGGGATGTCTCTGCGAAGAAGCATCATAACCTCAGTCAGGTCGTTTGCTGCTTCGTACATCTCGCCACTCCTCCTTACATGAAACGCATCAGGCGATGCGCAGCACGGGATGGTCACTCCGCACCGCGGCGAACTCAAGTGCCGCGGTGATGTCTTCCGGTTTGAGATAGGGATAATCCGCCAGGATCTCTTCGCGGTTTGCGCCCGAAGCCAACAGATCCAGGACGTCCTTCACCCGCACGCGCAGACCGCGAATGCATGGCCGCCCGGCACATTGCCCGGGATTGACGGTGATGCGATGCAGCTCACACCTGTTCGCCTCCAGATTCGGGCTCATTATGCCATCATACTCCCCCGACAGGTCCGCTTTCATTACGGCCTACAATCAACAAGATCAAGGCCAACCGCAGCCCTTTTCGTCATACACATAACGCAGCGAAAGAGGTCAAAGCATGTCTGCCGCAACTCCAGTGGACGTCG
>JACCZH010000200.1 GCA_013696045.1 Chloroflexia bacterium | reverse complement strand
AGGATGAGGTGAAGATGGTTGCCGATAGCGGCGCACGCATGATCTGCTGCTCTAACTCTATCGGCATCATCGACGGAGTTGTGCCTCCGGCCGCTCTCTTCAAAGAACTGGGCGGCATCTGCGGCCTTGGTTCGGATCAGGCGCCAGGCAACAATTCGCACAACATGTTCAGCGAGATGCGCGGCACGGCCATGTATGCCAAGGTAAAGGCCGAGAGCCCGCTGCCGATGCCGGCCTGGCAGACACTGAGGATGGCGACCATCGACGGCGCAACCGCGCTTGGCATCGACGACAAAACCGGCTCGCTCGACGTGGGCAAAGAAGCCGACCTGATCATGCTCGATCTCACACGTCCTCCAATGGCCCCGGTGCTCCTGCGTCCGGCCCGCAACCTGGTCGCCAACCTCGTCTACGCCGAAACCGGCCGCAACGTCACCCTCAGCATGGTGGCCGGCAAGGTCATCTACAAGGACGGACAGTTCACTAACGTCGATGTTGATGAGGTTCACACGCGCCTGCTCGAAGCGTCCGGGCGGTTGCAATCCGCAGTCGAGTCCGACCCGCTGACGGCCGATCTGCCAATTGTTGGGCTCACGCGCGACGGCAGGATGTAACTCGTCCGTCTCGAGGATCCACACAGGGTGGCTCTTCGAGTTCCCCTGTGTCGTGCAGGGTGGCGAGGTTGCTTTTACCGATCAATAGGATGATGCGACCGCTGATGGCCCCCGACCAGCGTCTTCATCCCAGCGGCGCTTACAGGAGCTATCCCCACGCTCTGCCTGGGCCGGCTTGCGGTCGCAACGATCGCATTGTCCGCCAAGACTCCGGCGGCTCCCGCCACCTTCTCTGCCGGGGTCAACGCCGGGCCCCAGGCAAGGATGAAGATCGTTGCGAGCAGGAGGATGCAGCCAAGCGCTTGCAGCGGCGTTATGATCGTTCCCAGCACCATCCAGTTGCCCACGAGGGCCGCCGCCGGATACATAAACTCAGCCAGGACCGCGTAGGAAGCTTTGGTATTCTCCAGCCCACGATAGAACAGCAACACAGCGACAAGCCCGGGAATAAACGCCGCGGCCATAAGACGAACGGGTGACGCGACAATCCCCGCGAATGATTCACCAACAACGCCGTTGAAGAGCGCGACAACCAGAAGGACCGGCAGAGCGAGCAGAAAGCGCGCCGCGGTGAGCGTGACATAGGTGAGGTCCGTCAACACCAGGCGGGCCAGCACTGTCCCACTCGCCCACAGCGCGGCGGCGGCGAGCGCATATCCAGCTGCGTTGATCTCGCCCCGGTTGAGTATCCACACCGGAGACAGTGTGCCGAATGACAACAGGTAGGCGCCGATGATAGAGACCGTCAGGCATGGCCAGTATAAGCCTCCCAACCTCTCTTTGAGGAGCAACGTCGCCAACAACACGACAAACAGCGGTTGCGTGTTCTGAAGGAGGCTCGCCGTGGTTGGATTCCCCACTTCGAGTGCCCTTGTGAACAGGAGTGCCGCGCCAGCAGATGCGCCCCAGCCGATGACGAGCAAGGCGCACCAGTTCCGAGGAGACAGACGGGCAATTACGCGGCGATGAACAAACACGATCGGAACGGCGAAGATCGCCAGCAGTACATGTTCGGCGAGCACGATGGATGTGACCGACATCTCATCGAGTAGCGGGCGTCGCAACAACCCTTCGGTGCCGAAAAGCATCGCGGCGACCGCTACGAGAAACAGGCTGAACCTGGATGGAGACATCCACGAGCTTCTCGCCATCGCTCAAGGTCCTTCCACTGTCTTCAATATCATCAAGAGGGTTAGCTCCCGCCCGCATCGGGTGGTGCGTGGAGAGCATCCATAGCCGTGGACAGGACCTCGGCCCCGATAGGCCTGGCATGCGGTCGACGATGCTCCTCGAGTCTGAAACCTTCCGGGTGTCTGAGCCATACGCAACAGCCACGCATTACCCACGCAATGTGCTATGATCGCGACCTTCACATAGAGAATCAGCGAGCGTCGATGATCTGCTGGGGAACATCTCGTGAGTGATCTAGGTGGTGAGCATTTCGGCCACGCCCTTCGCCGCAAACGGTTGGCTGCTGGCCTGAGTCAGGAGGCGCTGTCCGAACGCGCAGGATTGAGCGTGCGAGGCATCAGCGATCTGGAGCGCGGTCAGCGGCGAACCCCACGTATGGAGACCGTCCTGATGCTGGCCGAGGCACTTCGGTTAGACGAATCCGCCCGGGCTGAGCTCATCCGAGCCAGCCGCCCCGGCCTGATCCCACCTGCCGCCGAGTTCAATTCCTCTCCGGCTGACCCTGCCACGGCAAACAGCGACAGCGCAATCCAGAACAATCTCCCTCTTCAACCAACGCCGCTGGTTGGGCGCAAGCGCGAAGTCGCAGAAGTCATCTCCATGCTGCGCCGCCCCGACACGCGCCTGGTGACGCTGACGGGGCCGGGCGGGACGGGTAAAACACGGCTCGCGTTGCAAGTTGGGTTGGAGTTAACGGACGAGTTCAGCAACGGAGTCTTCTTCGTTTCGCTGGCTCCGCTCACCGACACCGCTCTGGTGATTCCCGCCATTGCTGAAGCGCTGGGAGTGCGGGAGTCGAGTGGGTCATCCTTGCAGGCAACGCTGATCGCGTATCTGGGCGACATGACGCTTCTCCTGCTGCTGGACAACTTTGAGCACGTGGTCGATGCGTCGCCGGCTGTTAACGAGTTACTGGTGAGCTGTCCGAATCTGAAAGTGATTGTGACGAGCCGTGTGTCGCTCCATCTCCGTCTGGAACATATCTTTGATGTCGCACCACTTGGGTTGCCTGAGCCGGAGACGACGCCATTAGCCGAGCACTTCGTCCGCTATGACGCATTAGCGCTCTTCGTAGACCGAGCCCAGATGACGAAGACGCACTTCAGGGTATCCAGTGCCAACATTTCAGTCATCAACGCTGTTTGCCAGCGGCTTGATGGTCTGCCACTTGCAATAGAGCTCGCTGCTGCTCGCATTCGCGTCCTTTCGCTCCAGGAGCTGTTGACGCTCCTGCAACACAGGTTGCCCGTACTGACTGATGGCGCGCGCGACCTGCCGGTACGACACCAGACTCTGCGGAACACGATCGCATGGAGCTACGATCTGCTGATCGATGGCGATCGCAAGCTCTTCCGGCAGCTAGTCGTCTTCGCGGGCGGCTGGACACTTGAGGCTGCGCGGACCACCGCCGGTAATCCAGAGTCCCATGATCCCGCACCGGGCGTTCTCGACCGGTTAGCGGTGCTGGTGGACCATAGCCTCGTGCGGCGAACCGAACAGGCGGACAACACGTCACGCTTTGACATGCTCGACACCATCCGGGAGTTCGGGCTCGAGCAGCTGGCGACAAATGGCGAGGGTGAGGATGTGTGCCAGCGGCACGCAACGTACTTTCTCTCATTTATCGAGCAACAAGGTTTCGATCTTCTCCTCACCGCTGAAGCAGACCAGCTCCAGCGCGTCGACGTTGAGTATGACAACGTGAGGGCGGCGTTCCGTTGGTTTCTCGACCGACAAGACCCAGTCATGGCGTTGTCTCTTTGCTCGGCGCTCCACACATTCTGGAGTGTACGTGGATATCTGAGCGAAGGCCGGCGCTGGCTTGACGCGGCATTGGCGCTTGAGGGAGATGCCCCGGCATCCATACGTGTAAAGGCGCTGAATGCGGCGGGTTCGCTGGCCTGTCACCAGAACGATCTGGATCAGGCAGACCGGCTGTACGAGGAGAGCTTGACACTCAACCGCAGGCAAGCAGACCAGGTGGGAATTGCCAAGGCACTCCACGGTCTGGGGCTTTCCGCACAACTTCGTGATGACTACGAGCGCGCTCGTTTACTTTATGAGGAATGTCTGAACCTGAAAAGATTGATCAACCATCCTGAGATTTCGCTAACGATTGGGAATCTCGCTCAGGTCGTGTTTCATCTGGGAGACATGGAGCACGCGATCAAACTATTCGACGAATGCATCGCGCGCGATCGTGCCGCCGGAATTAGAGCACATCTTGGAGCACACATGACCGATATGGGCCTGATTCTGCTCGAACGTGGTGACGATGAGCGCGCGGCCGAGCTGTTCGAGGATGCCCTGAGGATTCACCACGAGATCGGGCACATACGCATGGTCGCAACGACCATTGAGGCCATGGCCGCGCTAGCGGGAAAACACGGTCACCCCGAGCAGGCGGCGCGACTGTACGGCGCCGCGCAGGCGCTGCGTGAAAACGCCGGCTATCCTTTAGAAGATCCCGACCGATGGCACTACGCGCACTACGTCAATCTCGCCCAGGAACAGGTTAATGAACGCACATTTTCCGCCGCCTGGGCTGCAGGGCAAACAATGTCCATGGATGAGGCAATCGGTTACGCGCTCACCCCACCTTCCAGATAACGAAACGGTCCGGGCTGCCAACAGCATCACGGAAGTACGGGTACCGGCACAGTCTGCGACAACCGCCTTGAGCCCGTGGCCCGTCCAACTTGTGTAAAGCGCTTTACACCTAACCAATACAGCAAGAGACACGCCATCATGGCAACCAGAGCGACACTTCGAACGTCATATCTGTGTCACCAGCAGATGGCGGTGGACGACGATGAAGTTGGAGAATGAAATGCGCCAGATTCCCGTATTCCTGGTTCTTATCGCACTGCTGGTTCCGTCGCTGGCGGCCAGCGCGCAAAGCTCGCCCCAACACAGCCGGGCGCTGCTCTCCGTCTCTTCCGAGGAACACTTCCTGAATACCTGGTCGCGCACCGATAAGCCGGTGGCAGACGGTCAGGTGAGCCGCACATGGATGTGGGGACCGCAACCCAACACTGATGTCATCACTGAGTCATACGTCGAATCGCCAGACGGACAACGCCTGGTCCAGTACTACGACAAGTCCCGCATGGAGGTCACGAACCCGAGCGCCGACCCCAACTCGGACTGGCACGTCACCAACGGTCTGCTGGCGACGGAGCTGATTTCCGGCCGGATGCAGATGGGCGACAACGAGTTCAAGCAGCGCAGCCCGGCGAACATCCCAGTCGCCGGCGACCTCGACAGTACTGTCACACCAACCTATGCCACGCTCCAACCCTTCCTGACCGGCGA
>JACCZH010000198.1 GCA_013696045.1 Chloroflexia bacterium | reverse complement strand
GTGAACGGAGACTTCACCTTCAGGATGCTGTCCACCAGAAACCTTGGAAAGATCCCGTAACCGAAGCGTAACCCGGCGATCCCGGCCCATTTTGAGAAAGTGCGTAGGACAATGAGATTGTCAAACTCACGGGTAAGCGGCAGGACCGTTTTGCCGGAGAATTCGAAATAGGCTTCGTCAACGACTACGATGATGCCGGTTTCCAGCAGCCGCACAATCTCTTGCGCATTGGCGATGTTGCCGGTGGGGTTGTTGGGAGAAGTAATAAAGACGAGCTTGGTGCGCTCGTGGATGCTGTCGATGATAGTGTCGATGGGCAGCTCAAATTCGGATCCACGCTGAACCTCGCGCACGATCCCGCCAAACAGCTCGGTTCTGGCCCGGTACCATCCGAAGGTTGGAGCAGGCACAATCACTTCGTCGGCCGGATCGAGCAGGGTCAGCAGCAGGACGTCGATCAGCTCGTCCGATCCCGCGCCAACGATGACACGCTCCGGGTTGGTGTCGCAGTAGAGTCCCAGACGTTGACGGACACGGCGGGCATCGGCGTCCGGATAGTGGTGGTAGCGGTCGAAGCTGGCCAGCGCTTCCTGAACGAGGAGCGAGCAGCCATACGGGTTCTCGTTCTGGTCGAGCTTGACGATGTTGTCGAGTGGCATGCCAAGCCGCGCTGCCAGATGCTCCGGCGCTTCAACCGGATGGTAAGGCGTAAGATCTTTGATTTTCTGACGCACAAGCCGTTCGGCATTTGACGGGACGGACATGCGGAACCTCTCGATGATGAGAACCAGAGCGTAACGCGATTCGCATAGGGTAACACCGGTTCGCGCCAAGCGGCAACGCGCCTCTATACTTGAGGCACGAGAGGTGTTGATTCACAGGTTAGCGACAGGTTCTTGGATTTTCCGGTGAGTATCGCCAAGTCAGTCTTCACATTGTTCCTTGGACTCGTGCTTATGGCCGGTATGTCACCGGTAATCGTCAGCGCGCGCCCGGCGATGCCGTCCGAGGGACCAGCTGCCGCCGCTCAACCAGCGCCCGAGATCACGGCGCGGGTGGCGCTCGCGGTTGATCTGACGAACGGATTACAACTCTTCAACCGTGACGGTGATGCCAGCGTGGCCCCGGCGAGTACGGTGAAGATCGTCACCGCGCTGGTAGCCAGGGCAATTCTCAACCTTGACGAAGAGATCATCATCGATCAGCGCGACCTGGTCCTGGATGAGGATTATTCCAAAATGGGGCTTGAGCTGGGCGATATTGTGACGGTGCGCGCTCTCCTGTACGGTACGTTGCTTTCGTCGGGCGGTGACGCGGCGCTGGCACTGGCTCGGGCGGCGGGCCAGCGGCTTGATCCCGCAACCGGTGATCCGGTGCGGCGTTTTGTTGACGAGATGAATGCGTATGGCGTGCGGAACGGGATGCTGGGCTCCCACTTCTCGAATCCGGTAGGGATCGACGCCGACGATTCGTATATGGCCGCCAGAGACCTGGTCCGGGCAACCGAGCAGGTCCTGGACGACTGGGAGCTCGCGCAGATTGTCGCGACCCCAGAGATTACTGTTGCGGCGGGCGGGCCAAATGCACGCGAGATCTATCTTTTTTCAACAAACCAGTTGGTGCTCAATGGTGAGTCGTTCGGTATCAAGACCGGCACCACAGAGGTCGCCGGTGAGTGTCTGGTGAATGTCACGCGGATGGGGGATCACACGGTCGTCACCGTGATTATGGGCAGCCAGGATCGCTATGCCGATACTCAAGCACTCCTGGACGCCGTCGGGCAGCGCTACAACTTCGTGTCACTGGGAGTTGGGGCATCGTCTCTGGGCGCCACTGACGAGCTTGCCGGGCTGGGTTTAGCGTTTCCAATCAGGCGCACAATCACAATGACGCCAGATCAGGCGGCAACGCTGACATATGAGCTTCAATTAAGTAATGTCCGGTCGCCGCGAGGCAAGTCTGGAGTTGTCGTTTTCCGAGCCGCTGAGCGGGAAGTGTTACGCTTGCCGGTCTATTCGACGGAGCCCGCCGGTTGATGTTCACCTCGAATCAGCCTCGCTTTTTTAACTAGGGAGACCATTCAATGGAACGATTACAACGTGTGCTCTCGGCGAGTGGTCTAACGTCACGCCGCCGGGCAGAGGAACTGATTCGCGATGGCCGGGTGCGCGTCGACGGCCAGGTCGTGACCGAGATGGGTGTCAAAGTTGACCCTGGCGCCCAGAAGATCGAGCTTGACGGCAAGATCATCCCCACACCGCGGCTGCGCTACATCGTTTTGAACAAGCCGAGCGGCTATATCACCACGACCTCGGATGAACGTGACCGCCGCACAGTGATGGATCTGGTTGATGTTGGTGAACGGGTGCTGCCGGTTGGCAGGCTCGACCGTCCAACCGAAGGTCTGTTGCTTTTCACGAACGATGGTGAGGTCGCGCACCGGGTGATGCATCCGAGCTTCAATATCGAAAAGGAGTACGAGGCGCTGCTGGATGGGCATCCTCCGCGAACCGTGTTTGACCGGCTCAGCCGCGGGGTGACGATCGACGGGGAGCAAGCCAAACCCACTATGGTAAAGCCGATCAAGATCACTGAGGATGGAACTGTTGTACGCATCGCGTTGCACGAGGGCCGCAACCGGATTGTGCGCCGCATGTTTGAGGTGGTCGGCTATCCGGTGTTGAAGCTGGCTCGGGTTCGGATTGGTCCGCTGCATCTCGGCACGATTTCGCGCGGAACGTGGCGAGATCTTACGGGTGGCGAGCTTGCGCAGCTGCGCGAGGCGGTTCACCTGGGCGACGAGGACGAGTACGAGCACGTACCGTCGCAGTTCGAACCGCGACCTGCCGCAAAACCCGCCCGTCCCGCGGCCGGAGGGAGGCCCGGAGCCGCCGGTCCGCGCAGACCGCCTCAGCGCGCCGCGCCAGGAGGACGCGACAGCGGACGGCCTTCGGGTCCACCGTCATCGGGACGCGACAGCAGCCGACCTTCAGGTCCGCCCTCGTCAGCGCGACCAGGCCGCCGACCGCCACAGCCCGCTCCCGGGCGTCGCAAGCCGGAAGGCCGGCAATCGTGAGCCTGCCGCATGACTACGTCTGAGATCGCTCCTCTAGCGAACGTGCCTGAACGCTTTACGGTCGCAATTGACGGTCCAGCTGCGGCTGGCAAGAGCACTGTTGCGGATTTGGTGGCTCAAGCTCTTGATGCTGTGGTGTTTGACACCGGCATCCTGTACCGGGCCGTCACGTTGCTTGCCGTAGAAGCCGGAATTGAGCCTGACAATGAGACGACATTAGCCAGCATAGCGGCTAGTATTGACGTTGACGTGCGTCCGCCATCGATGCCCGACGGGCGCAAATTAGACGTGTATTTGCGCGGACGCGACGTGACCTGGGAGTTGCGCTCTCCAGAGGTAGACAGATTGCTTTCTCCGATCGCGGCTTTACCGAAGGTGCGTATGGCCCTTCTTGAGCCACAGCGCAGGATCGGCCGTTCAGGACGAGTCGTGGTCGTCGGGAGGGACATCGGAACAGTGGTTCTGCCAGACGCGGATCTAAAGATTTTTCTCATGGCGTCTCCGAACGAGCGCGCGCGACGGCGGCACGAAGAGATGATTTCGGCCGGAAAGGAACAGCCGTTCGACGCGGTTGTTGAGGCGCTGACCCGCCGCGACAAAATTGATTCCGAGAGGGCACTCTCGCCGTTGACTCCGGCGGCGGACGCGCTGGTGATCGACTCCGACGGCACTCCCGCCAGCGAGGTTGCTCGGCGGATCGTCGCCGAGTTTGAGAAGACACATGAGGCTGGGAGCGCAAGCGATGATTGACCCATTGTTCAACCTGAACTACGGTTCCAAATGGCGCGTGAAGTACGTCATTTACCTCGTAGCGCAGGTGTTTTTCATGGTGCTATTCCGAATCCTCTTCAGAATGCGCGTGTATGGGCTGAAGAACATTCCCCGTAGTGGTGGCGCACTCATGATCAGCAATCATGTCCACAACGCCGATCCGGTGCTGATGATGGCCGCCTGTCCCCGGCCGACGCATTTCATGGCCAAGGAAGAGATCTGGAAAGTTCCAGTCGCGAGCTGGATTGCCATCAAGACTGGCGCTTTCCCTGTGCGGCGCGGGACGGCAGATCGGGCGGCATTGCGGAGGGCGGACGAAATTCTGCGTGACGGCCGGTTGGTTGTCGTATTCCCCGAAGGGACGCGTTCGGTAACGGGAGCCTTGACGAAGGCGTTTCCCGGCGTAAGCTTGATCGCAACGCATAGTGGGGCTCCGCTTATTCCGATAGCGGTTTTGGGCACTGAAGATCTACCGGGCAACGGAGCGAAGCAGAAGAAACGCGACCGTATCTGGCCGAGTACAAAGATCCTGTTTGGCGAACCGTTCCACCTTCAAACGCACAAGCCCGATGGGTCGCGCTGGCCGCTGGAAGAGCTTTCCGACGCGATGATGATCGAGATTGCCAGAATCATGCCAGTTAGCCATCGGGGTGTGTTTGAGAGCCGGGCCGCGGAACCGCACCCTGCGGTGCGGCGTGACAAGATAACTTTCACGGGCCCCGAACCCAGGGCCTTGCTGAGCCGGTTCAAACGCTAGAACTTTTGTGCTATCCAGCCAGCGTGTAGTAGTGGAGCAACGTGACCCAGAACCCCTTGGAGAATATTCAACGTCGTCCGGCACGCGAGCGACGTGTTTTCCCTGATCCATATTACGATGAAACAGCCTTGAAGCCGGCCAACCTTGAGGCAGATCGCGTGCTCCGGGACGCGGCCGTCCAGGTTCATGTGGCACGGACGATCGACTCCATCGAGATCCGGACAATTGAGAAGCCAGAAGGCGTCACGGCGTTGGAAGTGTTGCGAGCGCTACCTGAGGACGTGGTAGTGCGGCATCATCCGCTGGCCGGTATCGAACAGGCACTGTCCGCGGCTGGCGCGGGAGGAGCATTGCTGGCCGGCGCGCCCGAGGAGGTGGCGGTTGGAGCCATGCGGATGGTCTTACGCCAGCGGGCGCTGGAATTCAGTGAGGCAATTGTGGAGACGCGCGCTTCCATCACGGACCTGGCAGTCGGACACCTGACGACGCTGATTACTGCAACCTCAAACGGCCAGATGGTACAGCCCACGACACTGGCGCATTACCTCACGGGGCAACTTGGGCCGCTCGCAAGGACCAGCCAGCGTTTGCAGCAATCCTACGCGCGTCTGAATCGTTCCCCGATCGGTGCGGCTTCCGGGATGTCGACGGCGGTGCCGATGCGGCGCGAGCGCGTTGCCAGCCTGCTGGGCTTCGATGGCCTGATTGACCACACTTTTGACGCAATCGCGTCGGCCGACATCGAGCAGGAGCTACTGGCAATTGTCTCAGCCGCGGCGATTGAGACGACGCGACTGGTGGTTGACCTGACCGAGTGGGCACGTGACGACGTTGGCACAATTGCGCCGGGCGATGAGTTCGTGCACCACGGCAGCGCCCAGCCGCAACGGCGCGATCCACAGGCGCTGGATCACCTGCGAGTGAGGCTGGCGCGCCATGCGTCCGCCGCGCATGGATTGACGACGGTCCTTCTCGGTCGATCCATGCTCGGCAGTACCGCCACGCGCTTCGAGACGTTCTTCCGCGTCGAGCAGGAGCTCGCGGAGACAATCGAAACGTACCAGCTTCTGAGCCGGGTATTGGGAACACTGGTGGTGAACCGGGCGCTGACCGCTAACCGGGCACATCGCGGATTCGCGACCAGCTCTGAGCTGGCCGACTTGCTCGCGGTGGACTGTGGGCTTCCACGCGATCAGGCCTACGCTCTGGCGGAGCGAATTGCAACCGAGGCGATGGTGCTTGGGTTGACTGGCATGACGATGGACACCAAGCTGGTCGACAAGCTGGCGCTAGAGGTTGTGGGACGTGAGGTCGGGATCGAGCCGGAGACGCTCGGCAAATGCCTGGCGGTGAAACGGTTTGTTGAGCGGCGTGAGATGGTGGGCGGTCCGGCGCCCGCGGCGGTGCGGGATTCCATTGAGCGCGAGAGCCTCTCGGCCAGGCGCGAACGATCCTGGATTACTGAGCGCCGTGACGCAATCTCCGAAGCTGAGCGAGTATTGCGTGAGCACGTCCACTCGCAGGTAACTGGAGGCACGTAAATCCGGCTGCGATGATAAACTCATGCGACAGCATCTCTTAGAATTAGCACCGCCCATATAGGAGGCAGACCATCGGCGAACAGTCCCCGTACTCCACTCGCGCCCCGCGCGAGCGTGCACTTCTTGTCAGCGTCAGTTACAACAATCACGACTGGACCGCGGAGGACTCCCTTGAGGAGTTGGCTCAACTGTGCGAGACAGCCGACCTGAACGTCGTTGGGTCTACAAGCCAGAATCTTAAACATCCTAATTCACGGACCTACGTCGGCTCCGGGAAGCTGGAAGAGATCGCTGAGCTTCGAGAGAACCTGGAAGCTGATGTCGTCGTGTTTGACGACGAGCTTTCTCCCGGACAGTTGCGCAATGTCGAGAAGCGGCTTGAATCCAAGATTATTGACCGGCCCACGCTTATTCTGGACATCTTTGCCCGGCGAGCATTTACCCACGAAGGGCGGCTTCAGGTTGAGCTTGCCCAGTTGGAGTACCGGCTGCCCCGGCTGACGAGAATGTGGACTCACCTGTCGCGTCAGGCGATGGGCGGTGTCGGGTTGCGTGGACCTGGTGAAACGCAGCTTGAAGTCGACCGCCGGTTGGCGCGGACGCGAATTACCCTGCTCAAGGAGCAGCTTAGCCAGGTGCATCGCCATCGCGAGCTGTACCGGGAGCGCCGGCGGCGAAACAACGTCCCGGTGGTGGCGTTGGTGGGATACACAAACGCTGGTAAGTCAACGCTCCTGAATCAGCTGAGCGATTCGGATGTGCTTGAAGAAGACAAGCTGTTTGCGACGCTCGATCCGACAACTCGCAGAATCCGGTTGCCCGGAGGCGATCCAATCCTTTTAACCGACACCGTTGGTTTCATCAACAACCTTCCGACAACACTGATCGCCGCATTCCGGGCCACCCTTGAGGAAATCGAAGAAGCATCGGTGCTGCTGCACGTGCTAGACATCACCCACCCGAACGCGCCCGAACAGGCGGAAACAGTGCGGATGATTCTGGAGGAGCTTGGGGTCGCGGATAAACCCACCATTACGGCGCTCAACAAAATCGACGGTCTCGACACTGGAACCACGCCATCGGAAATCCGGGACGATCTGAATCTGCCGGAAGACTATGTGCCGATTTCAGCCAGGGACGGTACCGGTCTCGACGTGCTTTTGACACGCATCGAAGAGACCGTGGCTCGCAGCCGCAACCGCGTCCAGCTTGATGTCTGTATACCCTACGACCGTAGCGAGCTGGTGAACCTGTTCCATCGCGCGGGTCAGGTGGAAGTCGAAGAATTCGGTGAAAACGGCACCCGGATCGTTGGCATGGTACCGGCGCGGGTTTCGAGTCAGTTCGAGCCGTTTATTCAGTCCATCTCGACTCCATCGCAGGCAATGAGCCGTGACGCTGCCGAGGCGAGCACGCACGCTCGGGCAGTCGATTAGTCTGTTGACCCCGGTTGCTAGTACTTAGGTTGTGAAAGACGCTCGTCACTGTCCAAAATGTAGAGAAACCGGCATACGAACGCTATACTCTGATCCGGGTTGGCAGAAAACGTCCAGTATCGAGAGGATAGGCGCATGGGGTCGGATCTAGCCGGGTTATTGTCCGAATTGCAGGCTTCCCACAACTTGAAGATGATTGCGGTGGTAGGGGCTGATGGGCTCATGGTCGAATCCGCGGCAAACCATGATTGCGATGCCGAAGCAGTTTCGGCGGTGGCCGCAAATGGATTGCTGATGATGGGCGAGCTAGGTCAGGAGCTTGGCGAAGGCGCTGCTGACGTTACAACGCTGGAGTTTCCTTCTCACACTGTCCTGTTAACTGCTCTCGATTCCGACAATTTGCTGGTGCTTGTTACCGACGGGAAATCGTTGAATCTCGGCCAGCTGCGTATCATGATGCGCCGTTCCGGTAACCGCATCCGTGAGGTGTTCAATTCAACGATGAGCGTATATTAGCCAGACTCTCGTTTGGGGCTCTCACCGGCACAATGAAATGAACTGTATGGGCCATTTACTCGTGGGAGAGGAAATGACTGGCACAACGTCCCACACCGCCCTGCAATGACGGGTGTCCTGGAATTAGCTCGGACAGGAGCTCCACTCATTGCGCCGCTGGACATGACCAAAACTCACTCAGGAGCAACACAGAGGAGAATCATCAATGCCGCCGGAACCCGGCCCGCTTGATTATCGACAGGCAGGCGTGGACATCGACGCCGGCGATGCCCTGGTGGCGGCGATCGGCAAATCCGTGGCGGCAACTCATGGCCCGGAAGTCTTGCGCGGACTTGGCCACTTCGGAGGATTCTTCCGCATCGGACCCGTCGGATCAGGCGCGACTTTAGTTGCTAGCGCCGACGGCGTTGGGACAAAGCTCAAGGTAGCCGTTCTGGCCGGCCGGCACCATGGTATTGGCGCGGATATCGTGAACCACTGCGTCAACGATATTCTGGCGTGTGGCGCCTCACCCCTCTTTTTTCTGGACTACTTTGCGACCGGCTCGCTCGATCCCGAGATCGGCGCGACCGTTATCAACTCAATCGCTGAGACCTGCAAGGAACTTGGAGTCGCCCTACTTGGCGGCGAAACGGCCGAAATGCCCGGAATATATCAAACGGGCGACTATGACCTCGCCGGATTTATTGTCGGTATGGTTGCTGAGGATGAGATCGTCGACGGATCTGCTATTCAGCAGGACGATCTGATATTCGGCCTGCCGAGCGACGGATTTCATACTAATGGGTACTCCCTCGTGCGGGCCGCTTTGGGGCTAAATGGTGATGTCGAAACTGCACGCGAGCGTTTAGGCTCGGATGTAGCCTATACCGCAGGGTTGACGCTTGCCGAGGCACTGCTACAACCGCACCGGTGTTACCTTCAGGATGTGCGGACGTTGCTTCAACTCGGCGTCATACGCGGAATGGCCCACGTCACAGGTGGGGGCATTCCGGGCAACGTGAGCAGAGTCGTTCCGGAAGGGCTTACAGCCGCCATTGATGCGGGTTCCTGGAGCCCGCCGCCGATCTTTGAATATGTGACCGAGCGTGGGCACATTAATCCGGAGGAAGCATTCCGGGTGTTCAACATGGGGATCGGGTTTGTGTTTGTCTGTGACCCGGCTCACGCGAGGGTGGTCCGAAACGCAGCGCCGGACGCAGTCAAGATTGGCAGCGTCCAGGCCGGTTCGAATGGCAAGCGCGTTCAGCTGCTGGGGCTATAACGATCCATCGCGGACGAGAGGACCGACACGCCATGTATCAACAAGCGGACGCCGTCGCCGGTGGCGTGCTCTGATGTACCAGCAATATGATCCGGATCTCACCAGCATGATCGTTGGTGAGGAGGAGTCCGGGATGATTACCAAGTGCCTCACGAGGCTGATGGATGAGACCGGCGCGACCTACAGCATGGTGATAGACCGGGCAGGCCAGGTGTTATCGTCCGAGGGAGAAGTCCACAAGGGCGAGATGATGCACCTGGGGGCATTACTGGCGGGATCATACGCATCGTCGCGTGAGATGGCCCGATTGCTGCGGGAGGACAACTTCCGGGTGCTGGTGCAAGAAGGCGCCCGCGAGAAGATCTTCACCGAGACGGTCGAGGACCGGTGGTTGCTGGTGGTGGTCTTCGACCATCACGCGCATCTCGGGCTCGTTAAAGTGCTTGCGAAGAGAACAACGCAGTCGCTTGCCGAAATCCTTCGGCTCGTCATCGAGCGCAACGAAATGTACCGGTTGCAGTTGAGTGGCGAGTTTCCGAGAGCCGCTAAAGACACGATTGATTTGATTTTTGGCAACGATGATTCGAGCGAAACGCCAAAATAGACGACGGAAAAGAACTGATGGCACTAATTAACGTCGCCGCTCGCGAAATTCACGGCAAGATCGTCTATTACGGCCCGGGGTTGTGCGGTAAAACGACAAATCTCCAGATTATCCACGCCAAAATTCCGCAGAATGGCCGCAGCGATCTGCTGTCGATAGCAACCGAAACCGAGCGAACCCTCTTCTTTGACTTCATGCCGTTGGAGCTGGGCCAGGTGCACGGCTTTTCGATCCGGTTTCACCTCTATACCGTGCCGGGCCAGATCCTGTACGAGCGCACCAGGGTGGCGGTGCTCAACGGCACCGATGGGGTGGTGTTCGTGGCCGACGCCCAGCGCGACCGTTTGGCGGACAACTTGCAGAGCCTTCGAGAGCTGGCCCACAACCTGAAGAACCAGGGCAAGCGCCTGGTGGATTTCCCTCTGGTCATGCAATACAACAAGATGGACCTTCCCACAGCTCTGCCGACTCCTGTGCTGGACCGTTACCTGAACACCATCAAAGTGCCACGGTTTGAGGCGTCAGCGGTCAACGGCGATGGAGTGTTTGAAACCCTGCGCGCGATCTCCAAGCTGGTGGTGAACAAGCTGTAACCCTGAAGCACCGTGGCCCGCCCGAACCTGATCCCGTAGGATTGCCCCATTGAAGATGGGCCGCTTGCGGCAAGGCTCGGGGGAACACATTGCCACGCGTACTCATTAGTGTTTGGGATAAGACCGGCATCGCCGATCCCGCGGCGAGACTGGCTCGCGCCGGTTTCGAAATTGTGTCGACCGGTGGCACTGCAAGGATGTTGGCCGAAGCCGGCCTGCCGGTGATTGACGTCAGCGACTTGACCGGATTCCCTGAGATGCTTGACGGCAGGGTAAAAACGCTGCATCCAGCGGTGCACGCCGGACTACTGGCGCGCCGGGAAGACGCGAGCCATCTCCTGACCCTCAAGGACCACAACCTCGCACCCATTGATCTGCTGATCAGTAACCTCTACCCATTTGCCTCGGTAGTGTCGTCGAGTGAGATCGACGATGAGAGCGCCATTGAGAATATTGACATC
>JACCZH010000196.1 GCA_013696045.1 Chloroflexia bacterium | reverse complement strand
GCCACTACAACCCGACCGGTGCGGAGCATGGTGATCATGCCGGGGACCTCGGCAACCTGACCATAGAAGAGGATGGCACCGGCTACTTCCAGGAGGTGACCGACGCGTTCACGTTCGATGAACTGGTGGACGAAGACGGCTCCGCGATCGTCATTCACGCCGAAGAAGACGAGAACGATCCGGCCGGTGAAAGCTACGGCGCACGGATCGCCTGTGGCGTGCTTGCTGCACCAGTGGCGACCTAAGCGGAGCCGACCGAACCGGAGGTGATCGAAGAGCCAGCCGCTGTCGTTGATACCGTTGAGGATGGCCTGACCGACGACGACGAGGTCAACGTCTACGGGACCGATCCGGAGGTCTTTGACACCGACGGTGTCGGCGACGGGGACGAGGTCGAAGCAGGGACGAACCCCCTTGATCCAGCCAGCGCCTAACGGCTGAATCCGGAGCGCGTCGCTTCCCCGCAGCCCACAACCACCGCATCCTTTCCCCGGAAGCGTTGCGGCTCGCGTCCGTCGTTTTAGGTCGCTTCTAGGCTGACGCTTTCGGCACCAGGATCGAGCTGCGGGCGGCCACCTGCCACGTGCCGCTCTGCGTAACGCCGATTACCAACCTGAGACCCGTGTTGAATCGTATAGTAGCAAGCAGTGAACCAAGACTCCCCAACTAACCGCAACCTGCGAGGAGAGGACGATGTCCGATCAGGAATACGATGTGGTGGTCGTCGGTGGCCGGGTCGCTGTTCTCCATCTCAATTTCTCAACGACGGTGGTCCTCCTCATCGAGTGGCGTCGCCGGGTTGGGTAACGACGACAGCGGTTAACCGGGCGGGGAGTCGCGGCGCATCCGGTATAAGCTCCAGCGCGTGAGGACATCCGAGAGCCTGTCTGCGGTGATCCATCCGTGATATTGTCGATTGCTTAAATGGGATCCCCAAAACTCAGTGCTGGACGACGTCACGGCGGGTTCCAGTCCATGTCACTCGCCACATCCGATTGTTGTTAGACAACGGACATACGCCCACCCGCCCCATCGAGCACGGCGTGGCGATCGACCCGAGAGGGCCAGGCGGGTTTGTTCCGGTTGTACTTTTTGACCGTGTCTACCTCCTGAAAACGCCGTGATGACCCGATTGGCCAGAGCGTATGCCGGACAAAAAACAGGTATACTCAAATCAGCGATGGCAAAGCGTTTTGGGCGAAATGTTGCAAGAGCCCTGAGCCCAAGAACCGGCCATGTGGCCACTCGTTCGTCCGGAACAGGAGCTCGCAGGTTCGAATCCCGCTGATCATACGAATCCGGGATTGGTGATCTAGATTTTCGGTCCCGATCCTGGCATAGATCGTGTCAATTGGATGCTGACCGGAACGGTCTACAGATGCCCAGGCGCGCTCTCAAGGGAAGAGGTTTTGGAGCGATGGAGTAAGCATGCGTATCGCAACTCCTGAACGCCCCATCACCTTTGTTGAAGAGCCCGCATCATGGTGGATTACACCCCTGCTCCCGCTCTACGTCTTGCTCGCCATCCCCTACATCGTGTGGCGGGTAGAAATCTCGATTTCGCAGCATCTGTGGTACACGGTCCCACTCTTCATCGTCGAGATGTTCAGCCTGCTGACAACCGTGCTGCATCTCATCCTCACTCGTCGATTGCTGCATCCGGTGTGGCTTCCACCGCTCGAAGACCGCACCGTCGACGCCTTTATCCCCACCTACAACGAGTCCAGCGACATCGTCGAGATGACCGCCATTGGCGCGCTGCAAATCGAGGGAGTACGCAACGTATTCATCCTCGATGACGGCTCGCGGGCTCACATACACGAGCTTGCGGACCGTATCGGCGCCATCTACCTCGCGCGCCATGACAACGCCCATGCTAAAGCCGGGAACATGAACTTCGGTCTGGAACACTCCGATGCCGAATTCGTGATCTTTGTCGACTGCGACCATGTGCCTCAGTCCAGCTTCATCCAGCGCACGCTTGGCTACTTTCGTGACGAACAACTGGCATTCGTTCAAACCCCGCAGGTGTTTTACAACTTCCGCGGCAGTATCCAGTTTCGCAAGCTGCCGTTCAGAAATCTCTGGAACGAGCAGACCATGTTCTACGAAAACATCCAGCCCGCCAAGAACAGGTTCAACGCGGCGTTCTTTTGCGGTAGCGGAGCGATTCTCCGGCGCTCGGCGCTCGATTCTGTCGGGGGATTCGCGACAGGTACCGCCACAGAAGATATCCACACGTCGTTGCGACTTCATGCTGAGGGATGGCGGTCGGTGTTCCTCGGTGAGCCGCTTGCGCACGGCATCGCCCCGGAAGACTTCAAGGAGTATCATGCGCAACGGGTCCGCTGGGGCGCCGGCTCGCTCGGCCTCCTGTTCCGAACGGCTGACTCGCCCCTGGTGAAACGCGGGCTGACGCCCTGGCAACGGCTGTGCTACCTCGCCTCCACCAACGCCTATTTCTACGGAGGCGTGATCCGGGTGGTCTACCTGGCGTTCCCGGTTATCATCTTGCTGTCTGTTCCGTTCGTTTCCAGTGACGACCGATCATACTTCATGTCTTATATGTCGATCGCGCTTCCCTTCTTTGTGCTCTCTATTGTCGTGACGTACCTCTATTCCCGGAGGACGTTCCATCCCGTTCATAGCGAACAATTCAACATCGCCAACATCCTGGCTTGCCTCGTGGCGCTCAAAGGGGTCGTCAAGGTTCAGAAAAAGTTCAGGGTGTCCATCAAGAGCAAGCGGGTGAAGGAGAACCCAGTTGCATGGTCCTTCCTCGTGTCCCTGGCGGCCATCATGGGCGCAGCCGACGCCTTCATGATCAGCTACTGGCTCCTGGGATTGAACGCGTCCATTGGAGCCATTCCGTCTCATGCAATCATGTTGGCATTCTTTTGGAACACCTTCAACCTGGCGTTTGTTCTCTCACTGGTGAGATACCTGCGGGAGTTTCAGAAGCGACCGGCATTGGCCTTCCCGTTCCACCCGCGCGATTCCGCTGTCAATTTGGCAACCGGTCAACGCGGTCACCTTGAAAGCATTGGCTTTCAGGGGGCGGTTCTTGCGCTGGATGCGTTCCCGGCGACAACCACCGCGCACATGGAGGTGAACACGCGATATGGTCCGATCATCATTTCTGGCCTGGTGTCCGGCCGATGTGCGCTGGACGGCAGGAGCGTTGTGCAGCTGACGTTCAGCAATCTGACACTGGCGCAGAAGCACCGCCTCACGCAGTACTTTTTCGGCGAAATCGTTCCCAAGCACTTTGCTCGCGATTTTGCCGTCAAGGATCAGCATACATCCACTAAATACGACTGGCGCGTGAGCCACGCGCCGTTGAATGCGATTGGACTTGCGCACCCCCTCATGTCCTCACCGGCGGACGCTGACGGTCAGTCGGAACATACACGCCACGGCGAGCATTGAACGCGTTGTCGCCGTGTTCGTGGGCCCGGATGGTTAAAATCCAGCTTGTGCTCGATACTGCCAGATCGACATCACCGCCATCGCTCCCTCGCCCACCGCGGTCGCAACACGCTTGCCCGATCCATGGCGCACGTCGCCTGCCGCGAACACGCCGGGGATACTCGTTTCCAGCAGGTACGGGTCGCGTTCGAGGTTCCAGCCCTGGCGCCGGTCCGATATGTCCACATCAGGACCGGTAAGAATGAACCCACGATCATCGCGCGCGATGTGATCACCAAGCCAATCAGTACGAGGCAACGCACCGATGAACACGAACAAGGCGCTTCCCGCAGCCGTTTCCGTTTCACCTGTCGAGAGGTCTTTCAGCACCAACTCTTCCAGGTGGCCATCGCCCCTGATCTCGTGCACCGCGGTGTGGAATCGAATCTGGATATTCGGGGTGCGTTTGATACGCTCGGTAAGGTAATGCGACATGCTGGCTGACAGCGCATTGCCGCGGACGAGCAGCGTGATGGAGTTCGCCACCACCCATCCGTGCGTGTCTTCGGCAATACGCTCAATCAGGTCTGGACCAACATCCTCGACAACGCGAT
>JACCZH010000195.1 GCA_013696045.1 Chloroflexia bacterium | reverse complement strand
TGGCGGCAGCGCGTTCAGAAGGTGTTCAACGGCGTGCCAGCGGAGATCTTCGTCAACCCTCGTGAGCAGATCGAACAGTACTTCGAAGCGGAACGGAAACAGGGCCGGCCGGTGACGGCCCATATGTTGGCGACCGGCTTCACGATCTACGATCCGGATGGGGTTGTGAAGTCACTGCAAGTCAAGGCTCGGAATGTGCTCGCTGCCGGCCCTGAGATTTCGCCGTCCACCCTTACCTGGCGACGCTACGCCACGGCAACCTGGCTTGAGGATGCTGTCGACATCGCCGATAGCGATCCCGAGCTTTGCATCACGTTCCTGTTCAGAGCTGTCGATGAGGCCGTACGCTACCGCTTCTGGGATGCGGGAGAGTGGCAACCCCGGCATAAGGACCTCTTACGCTCGCTCACTGAGCTCGATCCACAATTGAACGAGCTGGTGCTGGCGTTTCACAACTCTGGTGTCCTTGCGGACTGCATCGAGTGCGCGCGGCAGGTTCTGGAACATAGTGTTGGCGAGACTGGATTCTTTGAGTGGGAATCCGAGATTGAGCCGGTCTAGGTTACCCCCTGTTTGTAGTACGCTGTCTCCTGTTCCTACGGGATGTCTGGATGACCTTTCTACAGTTGCGATAGCGAATTGGAGCCGCGCGATGGAACTCGTGGAGGTGCGTGACCTCGACGGCCCGAATCTGTTTGTTCTGGCTCCGGCCATCAAGCTGGAAGTTCGCATCGAACTCGGCCAGCGGGATGTTGATGCCGCGCTGGATAGGTTGGCGGAGCTGATTGGCGAGCTGCATCAGCGGGTTGGATTGGACGCGCCGGAGGTTGGCAGGAGCGTTATCGACACTGAACACCATTATGCGCTCTTCTACCTTTGGGAATGGCGTAGCTGCGCGATGGAGATTGCCGAGACGGCATACAACATTCTTAATGGTACGACCTCGCTCGAAGATGCCGCCCCCCGGATGAAGGATGCTCTTGCGCTCGACCGGCAGAATGAAGACCGGCCGGAGTGGGTACGTGATATCGAGCGCAGGATCCCGGTGGTTGGCGTTACTGGTACCAACGGAAAAACGACCACGACGCGTTTGCTGGCGCACATTGCCCGGCAGGCCGGTAAACATGTCGGCTGGTCGAGCTCATCCGGCGTCTACATCGACGGCGAGAAGGTGCTCGAAGGTGACTACACCGGTCCTTCGGGCGCGCGGCGTGTGCTGCTTGATCCGGACGTTGAGATCGGCATGCTGGAAACGGCCCGCGGTGGAATTCTCTTACGAGGAGTGGCCTACGAATCCAACGATGTCAGCGTGTTTCTCAATTTGACCCCCGACCATCTGTATTTACAAGGGGTCGAGACACTGGAAACCCTGGCGGCTGTGAAGAGCGTGGTCATCCAGGTGACCCGTCCCGAGGGGCTGGTCGTGCTCAATGCCGACGATCCGTTGGTGCTTGCTCAACGCAGACGGGTGCGCGCCAACATGTTGCTTACGAGCCAGAGTGCCGACAATCCCGAGATTCAAGCGCACATTTTGGCTGGTGGAAGGGCTGTTGTCCGTGACGACGATCTTTTCGTTCTGCACTGCGGCCAGGAGCGGCAGACGATTACGACACTCGCCAATGCGCCCATGACGTTCAACGGCGCTGCCCGGCATATGGTCGAGAACGCGCTGGCGGCCTGCGGCGCGGCGCATGGGTTGGGATTTACCGTGGACGAGATTGCGGCAGGGCTGAGCACATTCCGGTCGGATGTTACATCGAACGTTGGCCGGTTGAACGTCTTTCGCCTGGATGACCGCATCATTGTGGTTGACTACGCCCACAACGAGAGCGGTCTTCAGGAGCTTTTGCGCTTTGCTCGTGCGTTAATGCCGGAGCCTGGCCGCTTGGCCGCGATCATTGGCACGGCGGGCGACCGCGATGATGAAGTGTTGGTCAGCCTGGCCCGAATTGCCGGGCGGGACGCCGACACCGTCTATATAAAGGAGAATCCGCGCTACCTGCGCGGCCGGGAGCTTGAGGACGCGAGCAGGCTTATGCGCGCCGGCCTGGCTGACGCCGGCGCGCTCGACCGCCTGTCCGGGCTCTATCCCGGCGAGCAGAGTGCGCTGTTGGCGGCGCTGGACCACTCTGCTGCCGGTGACGCGATCGTCGTCATGTGCGTCGAGGAGCAGATCCCGATTTTGCGGGATCTGCGCGATCGTGGAGCTGAGGAGTGGTAACACCCTTATCTGCCTGGGGTACACTCAATATGTAATCTTATGTTGGATCGTGTCTATCATTGGTAGGTATCAGTTTTGCATCATATCCGAGGACCGCTGTTGGCAATTGGCGGGGCCGAAGACAAATTCCGGGATCGCGTGATCCTCTCACGGTTCGTCGAGATGGCGGGTGGGCCATCGGCGCGGATCGTTATTCTTCCTACTGCATCCTCGCTGCCTGGCGCCGGGCAGCTCTATGAGACAGTTTTCACCGAGCTTGGGGCCGAATCGGCTACTATTCTGACCATCGACACGCGTGACGACGCGGACGATGACGGACTGGTGGAGTTGGTTCAGGATAGTACGGGCATCTTCCTCACCGGCGGCAACCAGGTTCGCATCGCCGCGATGCTGGGCGGCACGCGGGTGGCTAGCGCGCTAAACGCGCGCAGCCTTCAGGGTGTGCCGGTGGCAGGCACCAGCGCTGGGGCGTCGGTGTTGAGCGCTATTATGGTGGCCGGCGGCCGGGCCGGCGCCACACCGAAACGACAGTTGGCCCGGATGGCGCCGGGGCTAGGCTTGATCGACTCGGTTATCATCGACCAGCATTTCCGCGAGCGTAACCGGGTCGGGCGTTTAGTGACAATGGTCAGTTACAATCCAGGACTACTCGGTCTGGGAATCGACGAGGACACCGCCGCGATTATCATGCCTGACGGACTGTTTGAAGTCGTAGGTCGTGGGTCGGTCCTCGTCGTCGACGGCTCGCAGATGACGAGCGATGTGTTCTCCGGTCTTGACCGCCAGCCGGTCACGGTCGGAAATGTGACGATCCATTATGTGGCGGCAGGTAGTTGTTTCGATCTGGAACAACGCAAGGTCACTATCTGGCGTAAGGAAAGCCGAACCCGGCGCGCGGCTCAGTAGGGCTCATCCTGACAGCGCACGCCCGCGGTCGGTATCAGTGGGTGAGAGGGTGAAGATGCCGATCGAGATTCTGGAATCCAAGATCTACCGCGGACCGAATATCTGGGCGCGGGTACCGGTTGTTCTGCTGAAGGTAGACATCGGCGAGCTGGAAGATCGTCCCAGCAATAAAGTTGAGGGCTTCAACGACGAGCTCATCAGCCTGATGCCGTCGCTCCACGAGCATTACTGCTCCCTCGGCCGACCGGGCGGTTTCATCGAGCGCCTGCACGATGGGACCTGGATGGGCCATGTGCTGGAGCATGTTGCGCTTGAGCTGCAAACGCTGGCTGGCTCGGAGGTTGCCCGCGGGCTAACCCGCTCTACCGACGAACGGGGTGTCTACAACGTTGTCTATCAGTACATCCAACCGGACCTTGGGCTGGCGGCGGGCGAGGCGGCCTGCGATCTGCTGAACTGCATCATTTATCAGGAGAACCCGGAATACTGCTTTGCCGATGAACTTGAGCGCATCATCCTGCTGGCCGAGCGCCTGGCGTACGGTCCAAGCACCAAAGCACTGGTGGACGAGGCCGAGCGCCGCGAGATCCCGGTTATCCGTCTCGACCCACGCCGCTCGCTGGTGCAGATGGGCTACGGTCGCTACCAGAAGCGTGTCTGGGCGACGGTGACGTCCGAAACCAGCGACATCGCCGTCGATATCGCCAGTAACAAGGGGCTGACGAACCAGCTTCTCGAAGGCGTCGGGATTCCAGTGCCCCGCGGGGCGACGGTTAGCGATGTTGACGAGACGGTTTCGGTTGCCAAACGGATTGGCTACCCGGTCGTGCTCAAACCGATGGACGGCAACCATGGCCGGGGCGTGCGGATCAACTTACAAGACGAAGCCGAAGTGCGCGAGAACTGGGAGGCATCCTTCTCCGAGAGCCGGTCAGGGCTGGTGCTGGTTGAGAGTTTTATCGTCGGGCGGGACCACCGCATTCTGGTGGTGAACGGCAAGATGGTGGCCTGTGCCGAGCGGGTACCGGCGCACGTCATCGGTGACGGTACGCATACCGCCCAGGAGTTGATCGATATCACCAACGCCGATCCGCGGCGTGGCATCGGTCACGAGAAGGTACTGACCCGCATCACGGTGGATGACGCTGTCTTGCACCTGTTGGAAGAGAACGGCTTCGCGCTTGACGCCGTTCCCGAGAAGGGCCACTTTGTCCAGCTGCGCCTGACCGGCAACATGTCCACCGGTGGTATCTCGATCGACTGCACCGACGAGGTGCATCCGGACAACGTAGAGATTGCCGAGCAGGCCGCCCTGGTGATCGGTCTCGATGTGGCCGGCATCGACATGATCTGCCGTGACATCACCCTGCCGCTGAAGGACCAGGGCGGCGCGATCTGCGAGGTCAACGCCGGGCCGGGCTTCCGGATGCACACTCATCCAACCGAGGGGCACCCACGGGACGTCGCGCGCCCGGTGTTGGATCTGCTCTTCCCTGATGGCACGCCGTCACGCATCCCCATCGTGGCCGTGACCGGCACGAACGGCAAGACAACGACCTGCCGGATGATCTCGCACATACTGAAAATGAGCGGCCGGCGGGTTGGACTGACAACAACGGACGGCATCTATATTGACGGCACCCAGATCTTCAAGGGTGACATG
>JACCZH010000187.1 GCA_013696045.1 Chloroflexia bacterium | reverse complement strand
CCAGGTCGTGCCCAAGTAAGGTACGAGAAGAGCCGCACGAGACGGACCATCGCGGCACGCTTGGCCGAGTCACAGCATTCCGCTGCGATGCTCACCATGTTCGACTTCGTCGAACATGGTGGCCGTCACGGAGGTACGCAAGCGCCGCCGTGTCGACTTCAAAGCCCACAGTCCAGAGTTGCACAAATGTACATTGATGTTCATCGTTATGAAGGTACGATGGGTGAATACGGCAAGCACCTGCTGAGGCGTCGCAGTGACGAGCCGCCGATTGGCGGAATGACATTTTTTTAGCCGAAGGAGGCAGACCGATGCCAATGTATCTAACCCGGTTCAGCTACACGCCAGAAACGTGGGCGAAGCTCATCAAGAACCCTGAGGACCGCCGTGCGGCAGCCACGCAGTACATCGAAGCGGTCGGAGGAAAGTTGCACGGTTTCTGGTATGCGTTCGGCGATCATGACGCATACAACTTGTGGGAGGCTCCGGATAACGTCTCGATGGCAACCACGGCGATCGCAATCGGCGCGGGGGGAGCATTGAGCTCAATCCAGACCACTGTCTTGCTGACGATTGAAGAGACGCTCGAAGCACTGCAAAAGGCCTCGTCGATCACCTATCGGGCACCGGGAGACGAAGGATAGGAACAGGTGGAATGAGAGATGGGTGCCGTCGGTTCCAGAAGTACCCCATGGCCGAGGTGAGAAGGGGATTTACTCCGTAACGCAACCAATTCCCATCTCGTTCGTTTATCTATTTCGCGGGTGTGACGTTCACGCCCGATAGACGAACGAGAGGGGTAGCGCGGTGTTGCAGTTTTATGTCCTGGACGCCATCAAGACCCGGCTTGAGGAAGCGCATAAGGACGAGAGAGATCGCCGAACCATCACTGGTCGACGCCTGCGGACCATGAGCGTCCGGTATCGACTTCGCAGGTAAGCGCATGATCGACCAGACAGGATTGGAGCGCATCCATGTTGGATCAACTGTATGTGCTGGAGTTCATGGCGGCCGAACGGCAGGAACGCCTACGGGCCGCTGGACGAAAGCGCGCCCTCCGCATCCGAAACCGCCACCAGAGGTAGAGGTTACGGAAACGAAACGCACAAAAACGCCGCGGACGACAATCAATGTCCGCGGCGTTTTTTGTTGCTGCAATTCGTCTCTACTGATCCAGCGTCCACTCTGTTGGGAAATCAGCGCTGGACACAAACCTCGGGGCTGGAGCCTTGCGGATCATTGGCTTGAATGGATCGGAAATGATTCGATCCTCCTGGCTATAATCCGGCCCCTCAATAACAATCCTCGTCGTCCGGGTCGTTTCCAGATCAAGAGCCTCATCGAGCGGACTGCGCGCCATACCCATCTCAAGTCCTAACAAGAAACTTTCGTAGGTAGCGTCCGGGTCGGCCGACCGGTCCGCGAGACTCCGGGCCAAATCAAGTATTTCGTCAGTGTATGTTAACTGGCGTCCCTCAACGCTTGTTGCCACCATGGCGTCCTCTCCCTGCCCGTTGCCGGGACTTACACGACGTGTTACAAACGAGAGATTGTCATCCCGCTAGAACTCTCATGTGCAATGAACCCCACAAGCCACGCTTCCTGCCCAGGTAGCACCGCCGGCTGGCGGACAACCAGAAAAGTGTGGCGCTCGTCAACTCGCTCTTGACGGCGGAGGCTCAACGTTATGAGGAGCCGGACGCAAACCAGAAGTAGTATATGTTGTTATGTGTGGTATGGGAAGACCCGCATGGATACAGTTTAGGTACAGGTCACCACGCCAAACAAAAAGGCGACACCGCACCATCGGATCCTTGCTCTTAGAGCACGTTGGGGAAACCACGTTCGACCGTCCCATTATGTCATGTTGAGCGGAGAGGAGCCCACAGTGCAATCCTATATCCGGTCTGGACTAACAGGTGCTGTCGCCGGCGGGCTGGCCACGGTGCCGATGACAGCGTTCATGCTTCTCGCGCACCGCAAGGGCTTTCTCGGCGAAGAACCGCCGCGGCTTATCACCGACTTCGCGCTCATCTCAGCCGGTTTGCCGATTCACAACAAGAACGCCGAGACAGCTGTCAGCGGGTCGGTCCATTTCGGGTTCGGTATCGTCTGCGGCGCACTCTTTGGCACGATCTCCCGCCGCGCTCGATTACCCTTCTCGCGGGTAATCGGAGGCATGCTCTATGGGTTACTCGTCTGGTTGGTCAGCTATCACGGTTGGATTCCAGCTCTCCACATCATGCCGCCCCCGGAAGAAGATCGCCCCGGCCGCCCGGCCGTCATGATCCTTGCCCATCTCATATACGGTTCGGCCCTCGGCTGGATTGTGGAGCGCGCGGACACGTCGCCCTCGCGGTAGCGCGCAATCCTACTCCTGCCGCGATTGCAGGAACGTCAGCAGCAGATCGACCTCTTCGCGGGTGAGGAGGTTCTGATAGGCGGGCATCCCGGATACGCCATTCAGGATCACATTCGACATCTCGCCGATCGTCAACTCCGTCCCGGTGTTGCTCAGGTCCGGCCCGAACTGCCCGCCATTGCCTTCGATCGCGTGGCAGGCGAGACAACCGTTCTCGTGGAACAGAATTGCGCCCTCATAAACTGGCCCCTCGGTTGCGCCGACGACCTCAGCCGGGAGTGGATCGACGGCAATCTCCGGCGCCCAGTGCGCCCTGCGTCCGGCCTCTTGAAAGCCCAGCACGAGCGCAATGCCGAAAATCGTCACACCGATAATCCAGGGCCGCCGTAGTGGGTGACGCTCTCCCCGGCCAGCAAAGAACGGCAGACTGAAAAGGAAAACCATTGACAACAGCGGAACAAGCACGTAGGCAAAGCGGGCGATCTCATACGGCAACACCGCGAAGATTGCGTAGTACCAGAGAAAATACCAGTCCGGCCGTGGCTCCGGGATCGGCACCGCCGGGTCGGGCGGTATGGATAGCTCCTGCGGCCCGAACACCAGCGCCAGAATGATAATGACAGCGAATACCCCCAACGCAAACACCGCGTCGCGCCAGGCAGCGAAGGGCCAGAACGGCAGGCCCTCTCGTTCTACGAGCTCCTCATATTCTTGCCGGTAGGTCTCCGGCTCAGCCAGGATTTCCTTATCAGCCGGCTCCGACGATCCATTTCTGATCAACAGGAAGAGATGCAGGCCGATAAACGTGAAGAGCACCGCCGGTAAGAAAAAGACGTGAAACGCAAATGCCCGGCTCAGTGTCGCGCCGGTGATGCGGTCTCCAGCCAGGACGAACTGGCCCAGCCATTCGCCAATGAATGGCGCATGGCCAATATGCCGGATCGCGACCAGCGTTGACCAGATCGAGTGGTTGTCCCAGCGCAGCAACTGGCCGGTGTAGGCCATCATGAACGTCACCACGATCAAAAAACCGCCGGTAATCCAGTTCATCTCGCGTGGATACTTGTAGTTGCCCGAAACAAAGACGCGGATGGTGTGCAGCGTCACCAGAATCATCATGGCTGAGGCGCCATAAAAGTGCATACCGCGGATCACCCGTCCCAGGGTCGCTTCACGGCTGATAAAGACCAGACTGTCATAAACGCTATCGGTTGCGGGGATATAGACGGTGGCCAGTGCGGTGCCGGTCAGCACTTGCAGAATAAAGACCGCCAGCGTCGCGCTGCCGAGCACACGTGGCCAACCGATCCCCGGCGGAACCGGGTGACGCAGCAGCTCGCCAACCGGCCCCGGCAGACCGGTCCGGTCATCAAACCAGCCCCATGCGCGTCGAAGAACGTTCACGATATCCCTGTCTTACAAATCCCGGCCGCGGGAGGCGTCACGTCTCAATCTCAACCGAGGCGGTGCGAATCTCCACCTGCCCGTCGCGCAACCGCAGCGGAAAACGCACCAGCGGCTCTTGCGGTGGCTCAACGGCAACCTCGCCGTTCTCGTAGAACGTGCCACCGTGGCAGGGGCAGATAAACAGACG
>JACCZH010000158.1 GCA_013696045.1 Chloroflexia bacterium | reverse complement strand
CGCTCTCGTTAGCAGAACCTGGTGGGCCAGGCTGCGCAGTCTTGAGAAAGACCCCTGGGGCGCGGGACCGTCACGCATGTGTGGCGGGGTCCTGACTGACGTCATTCAAGAGGAGGAGAAACAATGTCCGATCGTACGTATGACGAGTTGTATCAAGAGGCGCTGACCGGCCGCCTGAACCGGCGCGACGTCTTGCGCAAGGGCGCGGTGCTGGGCTTCTCGATCCCGGTCATCGCATCCTTGTTGGCCGCTTGCGGCGACGACGATGATGAGACTCCGGCGGCCACGGATGTCGATCCCACATCCCCGGCTGTTGGAACAACCCCGGACGTCGAAGTGACGCCGGAGGACGAAGAAACACCCGACGCAGCCGGCACGCCAGAGGATGAAGAGACGCCCGACACGGCCGGCACTCCCGAAGATGAAGAAACACCCGATGCGGCCGGCACGCCAGACGCTGACGAGACACCTGATATGGCTGGCACGCCGGAAGGCGACGCGACCCCTGGCGAAACAGGCGCGGTTGAGTGGACCCGTGACTACGAGGGCACAACCATCCGCTGGTCAACATCGCTGGCCGAATCGGAGCGCATGGTCTTCGATGATGTGATCTTGCCGGATTTCGAAGAAAAAACCGGCATAAGCGTAGAGTTCCTGCAGATTGAGGCGGCAGACTTCATCCGGCAGCTCGAAGCGCAGGTGGCGGCTAATTCGGTAGAGATCGACCTGTTCGCCATCGACAACAACAGCCTGGCGCCGCTGGTTGCCGGCGGTCTCGTCGAGGACTTGTCCGAATACGAGGACATGATCCCGGCTGAGACGCTTGAGGCGCTGCTGCCGGTGCTGCGCTTTGACGACACGCTCTACTTCCTGCCCTACCGGCCGAACGTCCAGATTACCTACTACAACTCCGGCGCGTTCGAGGATGCCGGGCTGGAGCCACCACGAACCTGGGAAGAGCTGCTGGAAGTCGCCCAGGCCTTCCAGGAGGCGGACGGCATCGGCCGCGTTGCCGTACAGGGCTCGCCTGAGGGCGGCGGCGGACCGGTTGGCGTGACCGTGACCGACTTCATCTGGCAGGCCGGCGGAGATCCACTGGAGCTGAATAGCCCCGAGTCGATTGAGGCTTTCACCTTCCTGCAGGAGCTGAGCCCGTTTCTCAACCCGCAGACGCCGACCGCCAAGTTCGACACGATGAACACCTATATCGCCAACGACAGCGTCTATATCGGCCAGAACTGGCCGTTCGGCGTGAACGTGATCGTTGAAGAAGCCGGGCGTGACGATGTGCTGGCCTACTCCGGCTGGGCCGGACCGGCTGGTGAGTTCCACGTGCTCGGCGGCGAGGTCTCCGGCATTCCGCTAGGATCACCAAACCGCGAGGCGGCGCTGGTGTTCGCCGAGTACCTGATGTCAATCGAGACCCAGGAGCTTCTGATCAGCGAGCTGGCCTGGCCGGCTGTCCGCGAAGACGCCTACGGCGCTGTTGAAGGCTGGCAGGCTCCCTACTTCGAGGCCATCCGCGAGTCTATGGAGAATGCCCAGGCTCGCCCGAACGTTGTCTACTGGGGCGCGGTCCAGGGCATCATGGCCGACGCCTTCCAGCAGATCGTTCAGGACGGCGCGGACGTTGAGGAGACGTTGAACGCGGCTCAGGAAGACCTTGAGCGCGAGGCCAGCGCCTCGGCGAAGAAGCGCGCAGTGCGCGCGTAGAATCATCGTGGCTGGGTGACGGTTGCGGTCGTCGCCCGGCCAATTTCACCTGGTAGGGGAGGCGGCTTGTCCCCTCCCAGTCGCCAAATTAAGCGGGATTACGGAGAAGATCGGCCTTTTTTAGTCATCGTGAGCGCAGCCGGGCGCCCTCTGGGCGTGAGTTGAATGAATCGTCTATCCACCGCGCACGTCCAACAAGATCCATTCGACTTCACTTCGTTCCGCTCAGGATGACGACCATAGCCACGTTCTCTGATCAACGGTCCTTACCTTGATAGAAATGGGAGGGGCAAGCCGCCTCCCCTATCGGCAACCAGAAATACTCGAACCACGGGAGGGGAACCGCCATGGCGCGTGTCACGTTCAACGAGGTCTGGAAGCGGTACGGTTCCGAGGCTGCCGTCAAGGACCTGACGCTGGAAACGCACGATGGCGAGTTCGTTGTGCTGGTCGGCCCCTCTGGCAGTGGCAAGTCAACCGCCATGCGGATGGTGGCCGGCCTGGAGGAGATCTCCGACGGCTATATCGCGATTGGCGACCGCGTGGTCAACGATCTCTCCCCCAAAGACCGCGACATCGCCATGGTGTTTCAGAGCTACGCCCTCTACCCGCATATGAGCGTGTATGACAATCTGGCGTACGGGCTCAAGCTCAGGCACTTCTCGAAATCGGACATCGAGGAGCGGGTCAGCCGCGCCGCCCAGATTCTCGACATTGAACCGCTGCTCCAGCGCAAGCCGAAAGCGCTCTCCGGCGGCCAGCGGCAAAGGGTGGCGCTGGGCCGGGCCATTGTGCGCGAGCCGCAGGCCTTCCTGATGGACGAGCCGCTCTCGAACCTCGACGCCAAGCTGCGGGTGCAGACCCGCGCCGAGCTCATCAAGCTGCACCGCAGGCTGCAAACGACCACGATCTACGTCACCCACGACCAGGTGGAGGCCATGACGATGGGCGACCGCATCGCGGTGCTGAACTTTGGCGAGCTGCAACAGTTCGACACGCCCGCTAACCTGTATGACAAGCCGCGCAACGTGTTTGTGGCCGGCTTTATCGGTAGCCCGTCGATGAATTTTTTCAACATGGACGTCATTGTTGACGACGGCGCCCTCAACCTGAAGAACGAGCACCTGACGATCCCGATCACCGGCCGTAACGCTGAGGCGCTGCGCAAGGCGAACGTTTCTAACGTCACGGTTGGCATCCGTCCCGAGCACATTCTCGACAGCCGCTCCAACGGTCATTCTCCGGGCGGCATCCCGCTGCCGGCCACGGTGGATGTGGTGGAGACGCTGGGCAACGAGTTCTTTGTCTATCTCAATATCGGGGCCGACCAGCCGATCGTGGCTCGCCTGCCCGCAGATCTCGACCTTGAAATCGGCCAGGAGATCGAGATCATTATGTCGCCCAATGTCCTGCATTTCTTTGACCCGGAATCCGGTGAGACGATAAGCGGGGGCTTGTAACGGCGCAGAGAATTGGATACTTGGCCATAACGCGAGCCGTGCGGTGCTGTCGAAGTAAACGATTGGAC
>JACCZH010000149.1 GCA_013696045.1 Chloroflexia bacterium | reverse complement strand
GCGGGAGATAGTCTCTGGCGGCGGCGAGCGGTGTTGACCGGCATGGCGATTGCTGCCCTGACGTTGGCGGGCGCGCCGTTGACCAGCGGGGCGCTGGCCAAGACCGCCCTGAAAGATGCTACCCACACTGCCCATGCTCCCTGGGCGGATCTACTGCTCACATTGAGCGCGATCGCCACGACACTGTTGATGGCGCGCTTCCTCCTGCTGATACGGGCCCAGCTGGCCGGCAACGATTCCCCCAAACCATTTCAACTCTGGATCTGGCTGCCTTGGACTGGACTGGTGGCGTTGGTTGGTAGCGTTGCCCTGTTGCTGCCCTGGTACGTTGACCTGGAGATCGCCGGCCCGACGGCTGTGACACTGGCGAAGGTGTGGTCGGGTCTCTGGCCGGTGCTGGCCGGCGTGGCGTTGTTCGGTGGGGGTGGCTATCTGGCGCGGCACTTTAGCGTGCAGAGCCCGCTGCGAATTCCGCCGGGGGATTTGATCGTTCCTATCGAGGCCATCGCGGGCCACAAGCCCGACCTTACCCGCTTCAGTTCAGATGTGCAGTCACCGCGCCAGCTTGTAGTTGACGTGTTTCACCACAGGTGGTTGCCGCTCCGCCAGATCGAGGGTGGTATGGCTCAGTGGGGCAACGCCGGGATGTTCCTGATGTCAATGCTGATTGTCTTTTTGCTGCTTCTTTCATTGTAGTGAGCGAGTTTGATGAAGATTGTCGCCCGAGAAACTCCGAATACCAGCGCGTCCCTGCTGAAAGCAGTGGCGCTGCGCGGCGTGCTTGCGACGCTCTTCTGGCTGGTGCTGACTGAAGGCTCCGCCGACTACTGGGGCCTGGCCGTGCTGGTCGTCGCCCTGACAACTCTGACGAGCCTGGTGTTCGTCCCGGTTGCGAGCTGGCGTTGGAGACCGATGGGACTGTTACGCTTCCTGCCCTATTTCGCAATGCAGTCATTGCGGGGCGGCATAGACGTGTCGCGCCGGGCCTTCCACCCACGCGCGCCGCTCGATTCGGGCTATGTCGAACATCAATTCCGGCTGCCCGAGGGACCCTTGAGAGTATTCTTCGTTAATGCGATCAACCTCCAACCGGGCACGGTCGGTGTTCGGATAGAAGGCGACCGGTTACGAGTGCATGCGCTGGACCAGTCGATGCCGGTTGAAGAGAATCTACGTGACCTTGAGGAGCGCGTGGCCGGCTTGTTCGGCGTGGAGTTGGGACCATGATGCGGTCCCCCGCTACCGCTCTTCAGACTCAGCCGGGAGTGAGTGTACGATCTTCTTCTGGTCCTCTTCAGTCTTAAAGCTCTTACTGTCGAGCTCATGGGTGATCGGGTTGTATGCGCCGTGCAGCTCGTCAACAACAGTGCCTTCCCAGAGCGGGACACCGACGAAATAGGCTGCGCGCGCGATCATGTGAGCTGAGACTGGTAGCGTTAGAAACAGAAACGCGATCACCAGCAGCGAGCGGCTGACGATGCCCAGATCACCGTAGAAGACCGCCACTCCCAGGAACATGCTGCCTGCGCCGAGGGTTGACGTCTTGGTGGCTGCCTGCATTCGCGAGAATAGATCGGGCATCCGTAGCAGTCCGATTGCCGCTAGCAGCATGAAGCCTGCGCCGCCGATCAATAAGAACGAGGTAATTATTTCGGTCATCGGGTAATTCTCTTCTCGACGAAACGGGCGAAGGCGATCGTGCCCAGGAAAATGACCAGTGCCATGACAATAGCGACATCGACAAAGATCGGCTGCCGGTTTGCGACAGCGTAGACCGCGATGATCCCGGCCACCGTAGAGCCGATGAGATCAAGCGCAACTACCCTGTCTGGCAAGCTGGGTCCTCGCACCAGGCGGATGAACGACAGCATCATCGTCAGGATCAGCATGCCAAGAACCAGGTTGCTGGTAAGCGTCAAGAGTTCAAAGTCACCAAGCATCAGCGCAGCACCTCGAGCAGTCTGCGTTCAAACCCGGTTTTAATCTCGTAGCGCATCGTGTCCACGTCGTCGATGAACATGGCGTGAATGTAGAGGGTCTTACGGTCGGTTGACACATCAATACTCAAGGTTCCCGGCGTGAGCGAGATGAGATTGGCCAGCAGGGTGATCTCGGCGTCGGTTTTGGCGCTAAGCGGGATAGCGATGACGCCCGGCCGCATTGTTGTTGATGGGGTGATAACGCTGTGTGCCATGCGGATATTGGCTACCATTAGCTCCCAGACAAAAAAGCCGATAAAGCTTCCCAACTTGATAATGCGCCCGATGTAGGAGGCGTGGTCCGTGGTCCTGTCGGCGAAAAGCAGGATGAGGAATCCCAGGATGAACCCGATGGTCAGGTTGCGTGCGCTAAAGATACCGGTTACTGCGGCCCAGGTGAGCGCCAGCAGGAAGTTGAGGAGGAGCGCTCTCATTGTTGACCTCCTAAGACGGCCTGTATATAGCCCGACGGGTTCATCAACTGCTCGCCGGCATCCATGGCAATTGCCAGTATCGCCTCTGCCGCTATGCCCATTATCAGGGTAAGCGACGCCAGGGTTACGACTGGCAGTAGCAAGGGGATGAGGCGCGCTCCCGAAACCTGTAACGCCCCTGGCCGGCCGACCAGGCCTGCTATGTCGTCGGGAGGGTTCTTCCAGAAGGCTTCGTTCCAGACGCGGGCGATGGCCACCAGCACCAGCAGGCTGACCACTAGCGCCACGATGACAATAGTGTAGGACTCGACCTCAATGGCAGCTTGCAGCAGGGTGACTTTCGCGAAGAAGCCTGCCATTGGCGGCAGCCCGGCCAGCCCGAGCGCAGGCACCAGAAAGAGCACGGCCAGCGCCGGGTAGCTATGGTAGAGCCCACCCATCTGTTTCAAATTGAAGGTGTGGCATATGCGCTCGGTCAACCCGCTCAACAGGAACAGTGCCGACATGCTGATAATGGCGTGGATCATGAAGAAAACGCTGCCAGCCAGCCCGAGAGGCGTGAAGATCCCTAGGCCCATCAACAAGAAGCCGATTTCGCACACGATCAGGAATGAAAGTAACCTGCGAAACTCTACCTGAGCAATCGCGCCGAGCACTCCGGTGACCATCGTAAATCCAGCGATTACCAGAATCAGCGTGTGCGTCAGCGCAGTGTCCTGCGTGAACATCAGGGTGAAGACGCGGATGAGCGAATAGACACCGACTTTGGTCAGCAGCGCCGCGAAGATTGTCGAGATGACAACCGGGGGCGTGTGATATGAGGCCGGCAGCCAGAAAAAGAGCGGGAAGATGGCGGCCTTGATACCGAACGCCACCAGGAAGAGCATCGCGAGCGCGGTTGTCAATCCCTGGCGATCGGAGTTCCCTAATCTGATAGCCAGATCCGCCATATTGAGCGTGCCGGCTTCACCGTAGAGCAGACCGATAGCGGCGAGGAAAATGGCTGACGAGAGCAGGTTTAGCGTGACGTACTTGATCGCCCCTTCCATCTGGGCCCGCTCGCCACCGAGCGCCAGCAAGACAAACGAAGCGATCAGCAGCACCTCGAACCAGACATACAGGTTGAAGATGTCGCCGGTCAGAAACGCGCCGCAGACGCCCATCAGGAGCACGTGGATCAATGGGTGGAAGCCGAATGATTCCCGCGCTGGATCAATACTCACCAGCGAGTACAGGACGACTGAGAGCCCGATGATCCCGGTGAGGCCCACCATGATGGCGCTGAAGAGGTCGGATATGATCGTGATCCCAAACGGTGCGGGCCAGTTCCCTCCCTGGGTGACCTGGATGCCATCGCTCCAGACGACAGTCAGCAGCGCAATGGCGGCCCCGAGGAGCGATGCCGCGCCAAACACACTCAGTCCACGCTGAAGACGCGGGTGGTTCCAGGCCAGCAACGCCAGGGAGGCTGTCAGTAACGGAATCAGCATCGGCAATATCAGCAGCACGTTCATCGGTCGGTCGCCTTCATGTCGTCGAGGTCATCGGTTCCGACCGTCTGGTACACGCGCTTCACAAGCACGGTGGTGAAAGCCAGCACTCCGAAGCTGATGACAATTGCCGTCAGGATCAGGGCTTGTGGCAGCGGGTCTGCCGATGGGTTGATCGGCACTTCCGAGCCCTCCGCCACAATAGGCGGCTGGGCGCGTGTGAGTCCGGCGGCGGTGAAGATCAGCAGGTTGGCGGCCTGCCCGAGCAGCGCTAGCCCGATGATTAGCTTGACAATCGAGCGGCGCAGAATCAGGTAGATGCCGGCCGCGTAGAGCCCACCTATGACGAAGGCGAGAATCGTATCCATCTCACTCCTCCGCCAGCGTCAGCACGATCACCAGCGTGATCCCAATGACGACTAGATACACTCCAACGTCGAAGATGAACGGCGTGCCAAGATAGGTGTCACCAAGCAGCGGTATGGGGATGGTTGCCCACTCGCCAGTGAGGAAAGGGTCTCCGAGAGCGAGCGCGATAATCCCGGCGAAGGCGGCCATCAAGAGGCCGGAGCCCACCAGGACGCGCGGCTCAATTCGCAGAAGCGTGCGCGCCGATTCGACATCAAAGGCGATGGCGTACAAAACAAACGCGATACCGGCCACGAGCCCGCCAATAAAGCCCCCGCCCGGTTCATTATGCCCGCGCAACAGCAGGAAGATTGACAGCAACAGCATGACCGCGAAGACGTAGCGGGTAGCCGTTCTCAGAATGAGCGAGACAATCGGGGTCGTTTCAGGCACCACGGTCGGCCTCCTCATCCTGTGGTTCGGCCAGACGGAGCCGTAGCAACGCGAAGACTCCGGCAGCGGCGACGGCCAGTACCGTGATCTCACCCAGTGTGTCGAGCGCCCGGAAGTCGACAAGAATAACGTTGACGATGTTTCTGCCGTGCGCCAGTGGCACGCTGTTCTCGTCGAAATAGGCGGAGATGGTGGTGCGGTCCTCAAAACTCAGGCTCGCGAGAATCAGCGCGGTCATCATGCCACCGGCGGTGAGCGCCACTATTGCATCCCGAACCTGGTTGCCGCGTGTCGAGCGTTGCACATAGCGCGGCAGTCGATAAAAGACGAGCACCAGCAACACAACCATCAGCGTCTCGACCAGCACTTGAGTCATAGCCAGGTCCGGCGCGCCGTAAAAGATGTAAATCAGGGCCACGCCGTAGCCTACGACACCGAGCGCGGCGATTGCCCCTAGCCGGGAGTTTGACCGTGCGGCCTGGAAGGCCGCCATCAAAAGCAGAACGCCAAGGCCGATCTCATAGAACCGCACGTCACCAAAATCCGGCCGGTCAAACAGCTCCCCGCGACCAAAAAGGGGATAGCTGACCACAGCCACCGTTGTAATAATGATGGTCAGCAGGTAGTAGCGCAGGAAGCCGCTTTGCAGCAGCCGGGTCTGTGTGAGGGCAATAGAGTCGAGCCCTTCCATAATTCGCGGGAAGGCGCGCTCGGGTCCATACCAGCGCCAGTCATAGATTTGCAAGGCAATCGGCCGCAGCCGTCCGCGTCCAAAATAAATACCAACCCCAACTCCAACGGTAATTGCGCTCAGTGCCAACGCCGGGTTGAACCCGTGCCAGAGGGAGATGCTGATCGCAACCGGGTCGCCCAGAATGGCCTGCGTCGCGGGTTGAATGAGCGAGCCGATAAAGAGCGTTGGGATCAAACCGATAGCCAAGCCAAGCCCGGCAAGCACTGCTGGACCGGTCAAGAGGCTTGGCGGAGCTTCATGCGGATGTTCTGGGGTGTCCCTGTTGCGGCCAAAGAACGGGCCGATCCCGACGATCCCGGCGATCACCAGGAGCAGGATGTTGGCGGCCACGGTGATACCGGCGACAAATCGCGGCACGAACCCGGATTCTTCGACGAGCGCGTCATAGACCAGCTCCTTCCCGATGAAGCCAAACATCGGCGGCAGGCCTGCCATCGAGAGGGCCGCCAACCCGGCCACAACCGCGGTTATCGGCATGGCCTTCCGCAACCCGCCCAGCATGTTGATGTCACGCGTGCCGGTGCCGTGGTCGATGATTCCGGCTACCAGGAACAGTGCGCCTTTGTAGAGCGAATGCACCAGCAGAAAAACCACCGCGCCTTCGATGGCCCGTTCGGTCCCAATCCCGATCAGCAGCACCAGCGTTCCCAAAGCGCTGACCGTTGAATAGGCCAGTACCCGTTTAAGATCGGACTGTGGAAAAGCGAGGTACGCGCCAACGATCATCGTGAGGCCACCGGCGGTCACAAGGATAATCGTCCAGAGATCAGTTCCGCCCAGTGCCGGATGGAAGCGTGCCAGCACGTAGACGCCGGCCTTCACCATCGTGGCCGAATGCAGATAGGCGCTGACTGGTGTTGGCGCTTCCATCGCGCCAGGCAGCCAGAAGTGGAATGGCACCTGGGCCGATTTCGTGAACGCGCCAGCCAGGATGAGCAAGAGGATTGGGACGTACAACGAGTGCTCGCGCAGCATGTCGCCCTGGGTCAGGATCTCGGTCAGCTCATAGCTGCCGCTAACGTAACCCAGAATGAGCAGTCCTCCCAGCATCAGCTGCCCCCCCAGGACAGTGACAACCAGGGCTTGCAGCGCGGCCGAGCGGGCCTTCGCCTCGTGGTGGTTGAAGCCGATCAACAGATAGGATGTGATGCTGGTCAGCTCCCAGAAAACAAACAGGGTAATGATGTTGTCGGCCAGCACAATGCCCAGCATCGAGCCCATAAACATCAACAAATAGGCATAGAGCCGGCCCAGATGATGGTGGCCCTTCAGGTAGCCGCCGGCATACACCATGATCAACGCGCCGATGCCGCTGATAAGCAGTCCGAACGCCAGACTGAGCCCGTCGACATAGAACGAGAGGTTGATGTGGAGTGATGGAATCCAGTCGTAGCTGACCCGGCGGGTTTCACCGTCAGCAATCGGACCTATCAATGTCGCGAGGTAGACACAGATGAATAGGGGAACGAGGGCGATGATCCAGCCAGTATAGTCACGTCCAGCGCGCCGTATCCACGGCACGAATGGGGCTATGACGAAGCCAGCTAATACTGCCGCAACTAGTTCCATACCTCGCCCTTGCTAGCGGTCGCTCCCGGCCGGCAGGCTGCCCGCCGGTTTCCGTTGCAATATGAGTCGGGATGCGGCTCTAGCCTGCGCTGTTTTGTCGCAGATTTAAGCGAATCCGGGTTTGAACGAAGGCACGTTGCTCAGCGTCTAAACCAGCGGAAGGCGTCGAACAGAGTCCGAAACCACCCGAATCCCCCATAGTTATCCTGCCATAAACGGTCAGTGCATGGAGTAGACGGTATTGAGGACAGGCTAGTACGTGGCCACCCCCTTCCGGGGATGGCCGTCCGCGTTAAGCGTCCTTCACCGAGGTAATCAGCCGCGTGATCGACTCCTTCGCGTCGCCGAAGAGCATCGAGGTTTTGGGGTCGTGGAAGAGCTCGTTCTCGATGCCGGCGAAGCCGGCCGCCATGCCACGTTTGAGGACGATGATCGTCTGGGCCGCATCGACGTTGAGAATCGGCATGCCGTAGATCGGGCTGGTGGTGTCTGTCCTCGCCGCCGGGTTGGTGACATCGTTGGCGCCAATGACCAGGGCGACATCCGTGCGCGCGAAATCGTCGTTAATGTCGTCCATCTCAAACAGCTCGTCATAGGGCACGTTTGCCTCGGCCAGTAAGACGTTCATGTGACCAGGCATGCGGCCGGCCACCGGGTGGATGGCGTAGCGCACATCAACACCACGCTCGGCCAGCACCTCCGCCAGCTCGCGCACCGTATGCTGGGCTTGTGCAACTGCCAGCCCGTACCCTGGCACGATGATGACCCTCTGAGCGTATGCAAGCGGGATGCTGGCGTCTTCGGCGGAGATCGACTTGATCGGCCGCGCCTCCGCGGCGTCACCGGCTCCACCGGCTGCGCCGCCCTGGACGGCGCCGAACGCGCCGAACAGCACGTTCGTTACCGAGCGGTTCATCGCCCGCGCCATCAGGACCGTCAGGAATGAGCCGGACGCTCCGACGAGGGCGCCGGCCACGATCAATGCCTGGTTATCAAGCTGGAAGCCAGTAATCGCGGCCGCTACACCGGTTAGCGAGTTGAGAACGGCAATCACGACCGGCATATCCGCGCCACCAATTGGCAGGACCACCAGCGCGCCGATCAGGAGTGACAGGCCGAACACACCAAGCAGCATCGCTGTTGACGTATTTCCCTGCATCTGGACCACCACGGCGACTGATAGCGCGGTGATACCCAGGAAGACGAGACCATTGACGATCTGTTGCGCCGGATAGACAATCGAGCGGCCGCTCATGAGTTCTTGCAGCTTCATGAAGGCAATAATCGAGCCGGCAAAAGAGATCGATCCGATGATCGTGCCCAGGACGATCGAGATCACTACACCGCGCGAGAGAGTATGGTCGGCGCCGGTAAATTCTGAAACTGACACCAGCGCAACGGTCGCGCCACCCATGCCGTTAAAGATGGCGACCATCTGTGGCATGGCGGTCATCTGGACTTTGCGCGCCGGATACGCCGAGATAATTGCGCCGATAACGATCGCAACGAGGATCAGAATGACGTTTGTGGTCTGCATACCGCGCATGAAAAGCGTTGCGATGACGGCCAGCGCCATACCGGCCGCGGCGACCTGGTTGCCGCGCCGGGCCGTCGCCGGGTTCGAGAGCATTTTCAGACCGAGGATGAAGCAGATCGAGGCGATCAGATAGGACAAATCAATGAAGGCATCGTGCCAGTTATCGAACATTCGTCAATCTGCTCCTATCGACCAGCGCCGGGCTTGCGCTTGAACATCTCAAGCATGCGGTCGGTCACGATAAACCCTCCGAAGACGTTACCCGCCCCAAGGACGACGGCGACAAAACCAACGGCCCGCAACCACCACTCGTCCGCGCTGCCGAGCACGATCATCGCGCCGAGCAGCACAATCCCGTGGATAGCGTTTGTGCCCGACATCAGTGGTGTGTGGAGCGTGCCGGGCACGCGCCCAATCAGCTCTAAACCAAGAAAGACCGCGAGGATGAGCACGTAGGCTCCTAGAAGTACCTCGGTATCCAAAACCTCTCCCCCAACTCCCCGTTTGCTGTCAATAGATGACAGACTCCAGTAGCTCTTTACAAACGTTAGTTTTTATCCCGACCATCCAAAACTGTCGTCTCTCCACGCTCCGGTCGAGATGACATCGTGCGGAGCGTTGCGGTCAATATGACGATATCCACTGCACTACGACGACGCTTCCGCCGGTTGTAGCAGCGCCTTGGTCGCCTCGTGGACGACTTCGCCGTCGAGCGTAATGACGGTGCCTTTGACGATCTCATCCTCAAAATTGAGGTTGAGCTGCCCTTCCTTTGTAATGAGCAGCGCCAACAGGTTCTCGATATTCTTCGAGTACATCTGGCTGGCGTGGAAAGGGATTGTCGCCGGCAGGTTCAGCAGTCCGATAAGTGTCACTCCGTGACGCACGACAACTTCCCCCGGAACTGTTAGCTCGCAGTTGCCGCCCGCTTCAGCCGCCATGTCGACGATGACCGAGCCCGGCTGCATCTGGCTGATAGTGTCCTCGGAGAGCAACTTAGGCGCTGGACGGCCCGGCACCAGCGCAGTTGTGATGATGACGTCCGAACGAATCGCGCGATTGGACAGGGTCTCCTGCTGGCGTCGCAGCAATTCTGGCGACGCCTCGCGAGCGTAGCCCCCGGAGTCCTGGGTCTCCCCTTCGATCCCGGTCATGTCCACTTCGACGAACTTCGCGCCTAGGCTCTCGACCTGCTCTTTCACCACTGGCCGCGTGTCGTATGACTCGACTACCGCGCCAAGACGTCTGGCGGTGGCGATGGCCTGCAGGCCAGCGACACCCGCGCCGATGACCAGCACTTTGGCCGGGGCGATCGTCCCCGCGGCAGTCATCAGCATCGGGAAAAATTTCGGCAGGAAGTCGGCTGCCAGCAGCACCGCCTTGTAACCACCGACGGTGCTCATCGACGAGAGCGCGTCCATCGACTGCGCGCGGGTGATGCGCGGAATGGCGTCCATGCTGAGCGCGGTGACGTTCCCTTCCGCGAGCTGGCGAATGAGATCGATGTTGACTTGTGGCTGCAGGAGGGCGATCAGCGCGCTTCCCGGTTGCAGCAGCGATACCTCGTCTGGCTGCGGCTTCTGGACCTTCAAAACCAGTCCAGCCTGCCGGTAGAGTGTGGCGGCATCCGGAACAATTGTCGCGCCAGCATCAATATATGCCTGGTCCGAGTACGACGAAGCCGTGCCCGCGCCCGACTCGACGATGATGTCTACTGTCTTCGAGAGGCGTTTCACGGCGTCGGGAACGAGCCCGACACGCGTCTCGTTCGGAACCGTTTCCCTGGGTATTGCGAGTGTAAGCCGGCCTGCGCCGGTTGTGGAAGATGGTGCTGAGTCCACCATGCGCTATATGCCCCTCCTCCAGTATCTGGACGATGATGATCGATACATAAGAAAGCGCGCCCACCCTGGTGGCGGGCGCTAACTCCCTGGGTCCGACCCAAGATTTGTGAAGTCTAGCACAAGCTCGCGGCGATTCTTGGAATCGCTGGCAGCTGCACAAACTGACCGTGGAGGGGGTGGCTTGTTCTCTCCCGGTTGACCGTCCCAGCAGCCAGAATGGGAGGGGACAAGCCACCTCGCCTATCAATTAGCGTGATTTCAGCCAGTCAACGATCTCGGCGCCGTGGGTGTCGGGACTGACATTTTCCCAGACCTGAGCGATGGCGCCCTTTTCGTCGATCGCGAAGGTTGTGCGGGCGATACCCATGGATTTCTTGCCGTTGCGCTCGCGCTCGACCCAGACACCGTAATCTTGCGCGGCGCTTTTGTCCTCATCGGACAGCAGCGGGAAGTTCAAGTTGTACTTCTCGGCGAACGCGCGGTGACTCTCGGGGCTGTCGGGACTTGCGCCATATACTTCAGCGCCGGTGTTCTGGATCTCGCCGTAGAAATCTCGGAAGCTACAAGCTTCCTTTGTGCATCCGGGAGTGTCGTCCTTGGGGTAGAAGTAGAGAATAACCGGCCTACCTTTGAGAGCGGACAGGGAAACCTGCCGGTCGTTCGCGTCATGCAGAGAAAATTCCGGGGCCGGCTGCCCTACGGTTGGCTTCGAAGACATAGATGGATGTTCCCTTCTCGGTCCAGTTCAATAATCACGACGCACGTCGACATGATGTTTCGTAGCGGCGCAATTCATTGCGCCCGTTCGCCACCCAAGACGCATGAGGCGGGCAGCCAGGCGCAATACATCGCGCTGCTACCCCAAAGACGATTCTACTGTAGTTCGTAGGACACCAAGTCCAGGAGCGGTCCGTCGTCTCCGCGGTTGTCACGCACGACGCCGTAGAAAGGCGTGAAGTCGAACTCGCTGACGATCGTGGTTGGGCCGATGAGGTTGTCGCCGTCAGTGCGCGTTTCGGTGGCCTGGATGAAGCTCGTCTCGAACTGCCCGGCCGGCACGCTGATAGTACGCGTGAACGTGACCTCGAAGGCGAACTGCACCAGCCTCACCCGCACGCCGTTGCGCTCCACCCAGGAGTTCGAACCCCAGCCCTGCCCGCTGTCCAGCGTATTCACGATGTAGCGGATAGGCGGATCGTAGACCAGGCTGTTTTCCAGCTCGCCTTCGGCTGAATATTCCTCTCGGCCGTAGAGCCAGAGCACGGTGTCGGTGTGCTCCCAATAGGTGAGTTCGTAGGCGCCGTCCGGAAACAGCTCAAGCCGCACTCGCAGCCATTCTCCGTCTATAAACTCGGCGCTGCGGCCGATGATGTCAACCTCATGGAGGTCGCCGGTGTCGCGATCCTCATAGGTCCAGCTGTTGCCGATCTGCATGGCGAAGAAGTCCGTGGCTGGCCCGGTTCCGCCGGTAACCGGTGGTGTGGGAACAGGTGGTGGCGTGGTTGGCGTCGGTTCCACCACGCCGCCGTTATCGGGATCGCCGTCCGTGTCGCGCCACTCCATGTAGTGCCGGCCGACGTTGCCCATCTCGACCTGCCAGCCCTCCGGATTCGACGGGGTATAGGTCAGCACCCGCCGCTCGAAGGCCTGGATCAATACCCAGGTTGGTTCGGCATCAAGTTGAACGCTTGCCCAGAACGGGTCAGAGATCGGGTAACCCATCACAAAGAGCCAGTCCATCAGCGGCTCTGCCTGGACGAACTCGGCGCCGTCCCAGACAACGCCGGAGGCGTTCATAAACTCCCAAAAGGCGGCCGGAACGTTGTAGCCGACTGGTCCGTCAGGACCATCATAGGTGATGTACTGCACGATCTCGGCGTTGGGGTCGGATTCCGCTTCGGGGTATGACGTCACGCCTC
>JACCZH010000125.1 GCA_013696045.1 Chloroflexia bacterium | reverse complement strand
AAGGCGTTGCCGCCCTTCTCTGCCTCGATCACCTTCTCGATCGTAAAGTTCATCGTCTCCAGCCGGGCGAGCGATTGCATCTGTGTGACCACGGCGGGTTGCCGATCATTGATCGTCGTATCTGGTTCAGAGAAGACGCCGAACGGGTTAAAGTCGAACCACGAGCCAATGCGACCAATCGCCACGCCGGCGAGAACGACAAAGAGAAAGATCCCAAGCAGGCTGGCAACGATAGCGGTAAGGCATGCATTCGGCGCAAATCCTCGATGAACCGCTCGAGCAGCGGTTGGTGGTGCCTGTGGCTGTGGTGTCGAGTTCGCCATCTATGCTCCTGAATTCTGCCAACGTTGTTCTCATGATAACGCATCCTCGATACCGACTGAGGTACACCGATGACGGACTCCGGATGGCGAAAAGGCATGCAGTATGGCAGCCTGTGCGTTCCATGTTCGTTCCCGCAGCCGCTCTTACCTGTAGGAGCGTTCCTTGGCCTCCCGACATCGGACCACCTGTTGCGTACCCCGTCGGAGGACACATTCCTGTAGTCTAGATGTATGGATACAACAGAGGTCTGGAGTTGGAGGTGCGACAGCCGGAGAGCGTATTCGTCGAGCCACTCGCTAGTCCCGCCGTTGAATGAAGTCGTCCGCTCTGCTGCGCGGCGTGGGTTCCAAAGCCCGGGTTTGAGTAACGCGAACGCGGCAATAGCCGAAACTGGTGACGTCGACGCTTGATGGAGGTGGTGCCTGGAACGAGACCGCGTATCGAGATGGCTTTTGCGCGATAAAAGGAGAGGACAGATCATGGCGACGTATATCATGCTGAGCACGTTAACCGATGACGGGCGTGAGACGATTCAAGAGCGTCCAGAACGGATCAGCGAAGTCAACAACGAGATCGAAGCGATGGGCGCACGACTGATTTCACAGTGGGCTGTCCTTGGTCCATACGACTTCGTGAACATCGTCGAGGCCCCCGACAACGAAACGATCGTACGTCTCTCGGTACGCCTCGGCTCACGCGGGACCGTCCAGTTTCTGACGATGCCGGCGCTCGACGTGAGTGACTTTATCTCCGCCCTCCAGAGTGGAGCTTCGAGATAAGCCCAGCTCTGCGCGCGTGTTAGTACACGGGCTTTGGGTTGAAGTTCGGTTCTTGAACTGCCAGGAGGCCGAGGCTTTTCTAGAGCCGCGTCATCGAAGAACAAATATGAACGTGGAGCTACACCATCGGCGACGGGAAGCACGCGATGGAACCAGCCAGACCGCCGTGGCTCGTTCAGCGAGCGATACTGCGCCTGCTCGTCGTGCCACCTGCGAGTTTTGTGCTGCTGATTGCATGCACCTTGCGCGGCGACAATAGCCCTATCCGGAACACTGGGACCACCCGTAGAAATGAGTTCACTCGATGATTCTTGAGACGCTAGCGATTGACCCGGCTGAGTTGGAGCGCCGTACCGGCTGGGAGATCAAACCGGAGGGAGCCTGTAAGGACGAGCGGTGTGTGCCCCTTCCACACTTCGACGGACAACCGATCGATGCACGACTCCTCGCCGCGCGGCTGGGTATGCCGCTTGTCCACGACGAGCCAAGCGGGTTATGGTGTCTGGGTCCTGAGGCAGGTGGGCGGGCACTCGACAGTGTCACTGTCCCTGACCTGGTTCTGCCCGACATGTGCGGTCAGGACTTTCACCTGCGTAGCCTGCGCGGTCGCAAGGTCCTCCTCGTAGCCTGGGCATCCTGGTGAGGGTGCCGACGGGACCTGCCCGTGTGGCAGGCGTTGTACCAGGAGCTCGGTCCCCACGGCCTTGAGATCGTGACTGTGGCACTTGATACTGAAGGGCTGGAAGCTGTGCAACCGTGGGTTGAGGCCGCACGGCCAACGCACCCGTCCCTGATTGACCGGGCGCATCTTCTGGACGAGGTGTTTGGGATCGTGAACGTTCCTAGCGGCATCTGGATTAATGAGGAAGGAATGATTGTTCGCCCACCAGAGACGGCCTATCCCGCCAATCCTGATTACGGGCACCGACAGATTCCACCCGACGCCTCACCTCGCGAGATAGCTCAGATTACCGCGGTGCGCAAGCTACGGATCGAAGCCGAGACGTACGTCTCGGCTGTACGTGACTGGGTCGAGCTGGGGACCGAAAGCCAGTTCGCACTGTCGGCTGAAGAGGTGCTGGAGCGCAGTCGACCGCGACCAGTTGAGGAAGCTGAAGCTGCAGCGCATTTTGAACTCGGCCAGCA
>JACCZH010000080.1 GCA_013696045.1 Chloroflexia bacterium | reverse complement strand
GTCCACAATGGTGCAATGCCGCTCCTGTGGCTACGTTGCTACCTGCCCCTACTGCGACATCCCGATGGTCTACCACCGCGCCGGGGGGCGTCTCATCTGCCATCGCTGCGGCAACAAGGCCAAGCCTCCAACAACATGCCCCGCGTGCTCCAGCGCGTCCATCGGCTACTACGGCGCGGGAACCCAGCGAGTGGAGACCGAGGTCCAGCTGCTGTTCCCGCAAGCCAGAGTGCTGCGCTGGGACCAGGATGTCTTGAGAGGTGGAGTAACCCACGAGACACTGCTGCGCCAGATCGCCCGGCATGATGTCGATATCGTCGTTGGCACCCAGATGGTCTCCAAAGGGCTCGACCTACCCGATGTCACCGCGGTCGGAGTCATCAACGCCGACAGTTTCCTCCATTTGCCCGACTTTCGCTCGGCCGAGCGCACGTTTCAGACCCTCACCCAGGTCGCGGGACGCGCCGGACGGCGTGCCGCCGGGTCTCAGGTAATCGTCCAGAGTTACTCGCCCGAGCACTACGCCATCCAGGCCGCCTCGCGACATGACTACACCAGCTTCTACCGTGACGAGATCGCCTTTCGCAAGCAGCATGGCTATCCGCCCTATAAACGTCTGGTCCGCATGCTCTACCGGCATCAGGATGAGGTGGAAGCACAGATAGCCGCCGAGAAGTTCGCCGGGGAGATTGAAACCGTCATTAGCCGAAGCTCCTGGTTGACCGACCTCGACCTGCTCGGCCCCGCCCCGGCCTTCGCCGCCCGCCTGCGTGGCCGTTACGGCTGGCAGATCCTCCTGCGTGGCGACAGCGGCCCCTCCCTCATGGCGGACATGAGGATTCCATTTGGCTGGGTGGTCGACGTTGATCCGGTGAGCTTGTTGTAAGAATTTCGCGTAACAAGGCTTCGTACGTACGGCCGGTTCGGTCGCCCACGATAATCGTTGAACGTGCGCCCGGACGTTTCCAGTGATCCAACGATTGGGACTCTCGTCCCGGGGCGACCGAACCGGTCGTACGCCATGACGTTTGAACGTGACGTGCGCTGCGATTAGCCCCGTGTCGTATTCGTATATAATTCAGCCCGTTGTCTACGAAGAAGGAGCATTCCCCCGCATGGCGAGACTCAAAGTCATAACCGAACCGGATCCACGCTACGCCAAGATCTCGCCCCGGCTGCGCCAACAATCGGTCCCGGTTGAGAACATCGACGACAAGTTACGCAAGCTTGCGGAAGACATGTATGAAACCATGGACGCCGAGCACGGTGTCGGGCTGGCCGCTCCCCAGATTGGCATCCTCCAACGCATGGTCGTCATCCACATCCCGGCCGACTATGACGAGGACGATCCGGAAGAGCGCTGGCTTACCCTGGTGAACCCGGAGGTCATCAAGGCCGGAGGCAATGACATTGCGCTGGAGGGCTGTCTCAGCTTTCCGGATCTCACCGGTGAAGTGCCACGCTATAAATGGGTCAACGTGCGCGGTCTCGACCTCAACGGCCAGGCGCTGCGCTTTAGAGGGCGCGGCATACTCGCACGTGTGATCCAGCACGAAATCGACCATCTCAACGGCGTCCTGTTTTTCGACCGCATGGACGATTGGTCGTCACTCGGCTATCCGGCTCCTGAGGAAGCTGAAGAGGAAGAAGCGGTCATACCGTAATCTCGTGCTGTTCCATCCGGCTACTCTCGGCGACGATAATCGCCGAAATCTGATTGACAGTATCATCGAGCTGGTCAGATTCGTTAAACACCACATAGTCAAAGCTCTTGGCTGCCGCAAGCTCGCGAGTCGCAGTGCTCAGCCGCTGCATCAGCACGTCCGGATCGTCCGTCTTGCGGCTCCTGAGACGTCCCAACAGCTCCGACATGCTTGGGGGAACCAGAAAGATCAGCACGCTATCAGGGATGGCCTGACGGATCGTCGCCGAGCCCTGCACGTCAACTTTTACGACCACGCTCTTGCCAGACTGAAACGCGGCCCGGATTCTGCCTTTGGGCACGCCGTACCAGTTTCCATAGACGATAGCCGCCTCAAGAAATCCGTCTTGCTCGTGCTGTGCGACGAATTCCGCTTCGGTCATGAAATAGTAATGGATACCATCAATCTCACCCGGCCGGCGGCGGCGAGTTGTGGCGGTGACAACATAGTGGAAATCCGGGTGCGCCTCACGCATCCGCTCGATGACGGCATCCTTGCCAACGCCCGACGGCCCCGAGATGATGAACAGCCGCGGGCGGCGCACCTGCCTCATTTGATCGATTAACTCGTCGGCGCGCTCATTCAGAATGTCCGCGCCTAGATCCTCTACCACTCGCACTTGTCCCCTCCCGACCCAACCTCATCACGTCAGATGCTACAATGACCGGTCGCACTGCCGCCACTTTTGGCAATTTTAGAGAGCTTGTTCACATGTACGACGCACTGACTATTTCCGCCATCGTTGACGAACTTAGCACACAGCTTGAGGGAGCGCGCATCCAGCGCCTGGCCCACAGCGACCCATTAACAATCGTTCTGGAGTTGTATACCCAACGCCAACGCCGCTGGCTAACCCTTAGCGCCGATCACAACAATGCCCGAGTGCTGCTCGGCAAGGAGAGCGGTGAACGCGACGCCGACCATGTGTCGCCCCTCTTGCTCCTGCTCAGGAAATACGCTCGTGGCGGACAGATCGTCGCTGTGTCACAGCCGCGCTATGAGCGGATAATCCAGTTCTCGCTCGCCAAGGTGATGGGATCCGGTGATAGTGATGATGAGAGCGACCTCGGCGAAGACACATCCGAGCCTGACATCACCTACTCCGAGCTCATCATCGAAATCATGGGCCGCCGCTCAAACGTAATGCTGCTCGACGAGGACGGCCGTATTCGTGAGGCCGTCAAGCGTGTGCCGGTGACCATGAGCCGCGTCCGGCCGATTCTGCCGGGCAAGCCATATGTCCCGCCTCCGCCCCAGAGTAAGGCTGACCCATTGCGCGCGACCGCAGACCAGCTCTTCACTGCAGCGCGGGAGGGATCGGGCAAGCTGGACCGCTGGCTTGTCGGACAGTTCGTCGCGATCAGCCCGCTGCTCGCGCGGGAGATGCTCTACCGTGCCAACATCGAGCCGGACACCGAGCCTGCGAACCTTACCCTTGACGACACGGCGAAACTGGACACCGCGGTTCACGGCGTGTTCGCGCCGCTGGAGTCATCCCGGTGGCAGCCACACCTGTACGAGTTCGAGGATGGTGGAGCGGAGTTCTCGGCGATTGAGCTTCAGTCGCTCGCGAACGACGATGCCGTCAACGCAACGGCGACATCATCGGTGCTCGAAGCCGCCAACCAGGCCTGGCAGCTCGGTCCAGCCGCCGCCCCGGGACGTGGCGATCGCCACGCCGTGCGCCGCGATCGCATTCTGTCCGAGATCGACATCGCCCGCGACCGCGTCCAGCAGCGCCTGCGCTCGCTTGAGCAACAGCAGGAACGCTCCGAAGACGGCGAGAATCTGCGCGAAACTGGTGACTTGATCTATGCCTACATGTGGATGATCGAGCCGGGACAGGCGCAGCTTGTAACGCCGGAAGGCGCCGTGGTGAAGCTCGATCCCAAACTGACCGCCAGTGAAAATGCCCAGGAGTATTTCGAGCGTTACCGCAAAGCGCAATCCGCCGCCGAGCAGATTCCCCAGATGGTCCAGAACACGCGCCAGCAGCTCGCCTATCTGGACCAGATGCGCTCGATGGTGAGTCTTTCCACCGGCTATGACGAGATTGAAGCCGCCCGGATGGAGTGGTCCGAGTATGCCGAGTCAACACCCGGCGTCACCCGCGCTAGCCGCAACCGGGGCGCGCGACCGGCCGCCAACGCCCGCAAGCCGCACCAGTATCGCACCGCCCACGGCGACACGATCCTCATCGGCCGGACCGGGCAGCAGAATGACGTTGTAACCTTCGACATCGCCTCGCCTGACGACCTCTGGCTGCACGCGCGCGAGCAGCCCGGAGCGCACGTCATTATCCGAGCTTCGACCACCGAGGCGGCACAGGAAACCATCGAATCCGCCGCCCAGCTCGCCGCCTACTACAGCAACGGCCGTCAATCCACCACCGTTCCGGTGGACGTCACCGAACGGCGTCACGTCCGCAAAATCAAGGGCGGCGGTCCCGGCATGGTTACCTATCGCAACGAATACACGCTGCAAGTACGGCCCCAGTCTGAGGACGAGTTGGGATTAACGCCGGGGTCGTAAGAGCGTGGTGAACCCCGCCGGCTCCGGCTAATTCGCCGTGTTTTGGCAAATAACGGCTTTGTTCAGCCATTCCGAGGCAACGAGGGATCTCTGGTTTGAGTACACGAACGTCTAATAAGAGATCCTGCATTCCTCCCCCGGAACATCCGCAGTAACTCGACCAGAAACTACGAATTAGTAGGCCGCGCGAACCGCGCCAAAATCACGCCAAGCTCGTACAGCATATACGCTGGAATAGCCACGAGCATCATGTTGAACGGGTCGGGAGTAGGGGTAATAATTGCCGCGGCAATCATGCATCCCACAAAAGCGAACTTGCGAATCGAGGCAAGGCGCCGGTGATTGACAACTCCGATTTTCGCCAGAACGAACATGAACGGCGGTAGCTCGAAAAGAATGCCGATGCCCAGCATCAGCCGTAGATAGAACGAAATCAGATCCTCAGCCCGGGGGTTCCAGCCAAACGTTCCCGAACCAAAGCCCTCCAGGTAGTCAAGTGCCCGTGGAATGACGACAAAGAACGCAAACGCCAGACCGAAGGCGAAGGAAAGCGCCACGAATGGAATAGCGCGGTACACATAGGTGCGCTCAGAGCGTGTCAGTCCTGGCGCGACGAAGGCCACCAGTTGATAGACCAATATCGGCATTGCCAGTGCTATCGCGATATAGATGGCGATCTTGAAGAACGTGACGAATCCCTCAGTTGGATTAATGACCTGGATGCCCTCAGCCGGCACCCGCGCCTGTTCGGCAATCATGTTCAACACCGGGAACGACAACGCCAGTCCAGCAACCAGAGCGATCAGAATCGCCACCGAGCTGTACAGCATGCGGGTGCGAAGCTCCTCCAGATGCTCCTGGAGGGTCATCTCACCAAACGACTCCGGTCCTTCGGGTTCGAAATACTCACCGTCTGGTTCCGGGTCCGCCCGGCGCTTGCCGAGGTATGGGACACGGTTCAGGATGCTCGCCATGGGGTTTTCAATATCCTACCGCCACCGCCGGAATGAACCTGCAAAACTATGATCATCGGCGGCATGCACTGAGCTACATCCCAACGCGCTGTTGGGATCATGCGAGTCGATTGTACAGCAAACTCAAACGGTGGCTTTTCTCCACCGCTCTCGCCATCCGCCGTCTGTCGCCCGCACAGTCCCTACGTATTGAAACCGCGTGACCGAGCGACTGGTTACGCTGCGTGCTCGTCGATGTAATCGACCGCGTCGCCGACCGTCCGGATATTCTCGACCTCGTCATCCGAGATCTCGACACCGAATTCTTCTTCGAGAGACATCACCAGCTCGACCATGTCGAGCGAATCCGCGTTCAGATCCTGAACGAATTCTGCTTCCCTGACCACCTGGTCTGGCTCAACGCCCAACTGTTCAGCCACGATCGACTGCAGTCGCTCGTATACACTTGCCAATCCCGGTACCTCCCCCTGGCCCTCTCGGGCAGTTCACGAATACGTGCGTTCGCCGTCCACACTGTAAACGGCTGACTCCAAGTCAGCCGGGATCAACGCACTCCATAGCGGCCCAGCGACTCCGGTATTATGCACAACAACCCACCCGGCATACAACGCGCGCTCAAGTCTGTTCGCTTTCTTCGACAGCCGGGATGTCACTGGCGATGTTGCCAAGCACACCATTGACAAACCGCCCGGAGCTATCACCGCCAAAACGCTTGGCGATATCGACTGCCTCGTTGATGGCTGCCTTGAGCGGCACCTCGGGTTGGTGACGCAGCTCGTAGACAGCGATCCGCAATACATTACGGTCGATAGCCGCCAATTGGTTCACTGGAAACTGAGGCGCGGCTTTGGCGATCTCCGTGTCGAGCGCTTCCTGGTTGTCGCGCACGCCAAGCACCACCTTTCGAATGTAGTCCTGTACCGCCTCGGGAGAGCCCGAGAGCTCCATGTAGCGGTCGAGCACATCATCCAGCTCGTGCGGCGTCAGATCCGTCTCAAACAGGATCTTGAGCGCGGTCGTGCGTGCCTTGTGGCGTGTCTCGGCGTTAATCGCCATGGTCTCCAACTCTCGTAGGGTTGCGATCGCGATAATGAACGTTTCCAATCAGTCCGGCACGTTGGTTTCCGTACGGGCGCAACGCATTAGGTTTCAAAGGCATCAAAGTAACGCTTCACAGGAAAGAGAATCGCGTTATGGTAGTCATCCTGAGGAACGAAGGATCTCTGGTATGCCGCCAAACCAGTTACGTCAGAGATCCTTCGCTCCTCAGGATGACTGAAAAGGCCGCTGATCTCCTTAATATCCCTTACGTTTCGAATGGGGGCAAATCATTGCGTGCTCCCAACCGTCCGAGTACTCAGGCAGAGCGCCAGTGTCAGCTCAAGCGTGGATGCCCCAGCCCAGCGTATTCGAGAGCCTCACTCTCGTTAAAGCGCTCCAGGAGCGTGGCTATCAATCCGGTGTCCAGATCGCCCGACAGGTACTCCGGTTGTGCCAGAACGGCGCCATAGAACGGGATGGTCGTGTCAACACCGGTAATCACCGTCTCGGTCAACGCCCTCCGCATCCTGGCGATCGCGACCTCGCGGGTATCGCCCCAGACAATGATCTTACCTAATAGCGAATCGTAATTCGGGGGCACCCGATAGCCGGGATACAGATGTGAGTCCACTCGCACACCCGGTCCACCCGGCGCGAGGTAGTCCTCAATCACACCAGCCGAGGGCGCGAAATCATGGTCTGGCGACTCAGCATTAATCCGGCACTCGATCGCGTGCCCGTTGAATCGCACGTGCTTCTGCTCGAACGTCAACGCCTCGCCCGCCGCAACCCGGATTTGCCAGACGACCAGATCGATCCCGGTAATCGCCTCGGTGACAGGATGCTCAACCTGAATACGGGTGTTGGCCTCCATAAAGTAAAACTCGTCTGAGTCGGTCACCAGATATTCAAACGTTCCGACTCCGGTGTAATTAATCTCTTTCGCGAGACGCCTCGATGCCTTCTCCAGATTCGAGCGCAGCTTGGAGGATATGCCCGGCGCGGGAGCTTCCTCGATCAATTTTTGATGCCGTCTTTGTAACGAGCAGTCGCGCTCACCCATAGCCAGGATATGACCGTGGCTATCGGCCAGAATTTGAACCTCAATGTGTCGTGGGCGGTCTAGAAAGCGCTCTACATAGACCGAGCCATTGCCGAAGGCCGCCTGCGCCTCGGCTTGAGCAAGCGGCAAGAGCCGCAGCAACTCGCGTTCGTCAGTTGCAACCCGCATGCCGCGGCCGCCACCGCCGGCAGATGCCTTCAACAGCAACGGGAAACCGACCTCGCGCGTTAGTTCCTGAAGGTCAACGCCCGCGCCGAGCGGTTCGATCGTGCCGGGCAGGATTGGCACACCGGCCTTCTTGGCCACCTGCCTGGCCGACGCCTTGTCCGACATCAGATCAATTACCGCAGGCTCTGGACCGATAAACGTCAGGTTGCACTCGCGACAGATCTCTCCAATGTAGGCATTCTCTGACAAGAAGCCGTAACCGGGATGGATCGCGTCGCAGCCTGTCGCAAGGGCCGCGCTGATGACGGCCGGAATATGATTGTATGACTTGTTCGCGGGCGCCGGGCCGATACACACAGCCTGATCCGCCAGACGCACAGGCAGCGAGTCACGATCGGCCTCGCTATAGGCTACGACTGCCTGGACACCCAGGTCATGGCAGGCGCGCAAGACACGCAACGCGATCTCGCCACGGTTCGCAATGAGGATTTTTTCAAACATGCAGTTTCCGGTGCCTATGTCGCCATGAACAGTCCGCCGTCCACCGAGAGGACGTTGCCGGTAATGTAGCTTGCCGCAGGGGAGACCAGGAACGCAACCGCCCCGGCCACCTCATCAGGCGAACCAAACCGCTTGAGGGCGATCTGCTCCTTTGCGCCCGCCTTCAGCTCGTCGGGTAAATCGTCGGTGAGCCGCGTCTCAATGAAGCCTGGCGCAACGGCGTTCACGGTAATCCCGCGCGAGCCTACTTCTTTCGCCAACGACTTCGTGAGGCCGATCAAACCGGCCTTGGCAGCGGCGTAGTTTGCCTGGCCGGGGTTGCCAACCAGGCCGACCACTGACGACAGGTTGACAATCGCGCCCGAGCGCTGCCGCATCATCGGCCGGATCACGGCCTTGGAGCACAGGAACGCACCCTTGAGGTTGGTCGTCAACACCGAGTCCCAGTCATCCTCGGACATGCGCATGATGAGAGTGTCACGTGTGATGCCGGCGTTGTTGATCAAGACATCTACCTGACCGAACGCCGCAATCGTGCCTTCAACCAGGGCGGCCACGTCGTTAGCCTGGGTAACGTCCGCCCGAATCGCGTGGCTCTTACCCCCTGCGGCCTGGATCTCGGCGCTCAATTCGTCTGCTGGGCCATGGTCCCCCCGGTAATTAACCACCAGATCAAACCCGTCTCGGGCCAAACGGACCGCCACCGCGCGGCCGATCCCGCGCACAGCCCCAGTGACAATTGCGACTTTGCGTGCTTCCTGCATCTCGGCCACGGCTATTCCCCGATCCCTGTCATTTGAGCCGCTAGAGCCTTCTCCGCCTGATGCGTCCTGGCGGATTTGTCGATCCTGGTGATGAGTCCACTGAGAACCGATCCAGGCCCAATTTCCCAATACTGCTTCACGCCCAGCTCGGCCATCGTCTCAACAACGCGAATCCACTGCACCGCTGAGGTGATTTGACTCACCAACTCACGCCGCAAATCATCTGGATGAACGATCGGTTCGGCATCAACGTTGCTCACCAGCGGTATCCTGGCCTTCACAAATGTCGTTTGCTCGATGTCTTTCGCCAGCGTCTCGGCAACCGGTGTCATGAGCGATGAATGGAACGCGCCGTTGACCGGCAGTCGGAGCACACGTCTGGCCCCACGGCTCTTGGCCGCGATCTCTGCAACCGCCAGCGCCTCGTTTGTTCCAGAGAGCACGATCTGGTTAGGCGAGTTCAGGTTGGCGACCTCAGTGCCGGTCTCGGTTGCCACGACAGCCACAGCCTCCGGATCGAGCCCGATAACCGCCAGCATGCCGCCGGCGCCGTATTCTTCCATCAATTGGCCACGCTTGCGGACAAGCCGCAGAGAGTCGGGGAGACTCAGCGCTTCCGCCGCGACGAGCGCGGAATACTCACCGAGGGAGTGGCCGGCAACATAATCCGGTTCCGGCAGTAGATCGTCGGCCTCCAGCACCTTGAGCATCGCGACACTGGTGGCCACGAGAGCCGGTTGCTGATTGCGTGTGACGGTCAGCTCGTGTTCAGGACCGTCCCAGCACAGGGCCGAGAGGGAGAATCCAAGCGTTTGGTCCGCTTCCCTATACACCGCCTGGGCTTCCGGCCGCGTTTCCGCGAGCTCCTTGCCCATACCGACAGATTGGGACCCCTGCCCTGGAAATACCCAGGCCACACCAGCTATCACGTCGCGTCTCCCCGCTTAACTCCTGTTGCGCCCCAGCGCAGCACGGCCGCTGCCCAGGTCAAGCCCCCACCAAAACCAATCACAACCACGTTCATACCATCGGTCAACCTGCCGGTTTGCTCGGCTTCCACAAGACAGATCGGGATCGACGCGCATGAGGTATTTGCGTAGCGGTCAACATTCACCCAGACCCGCTCGCGCGGCATCTGAAGCCGTTTCGCCGCGGCTTCAATGATGCGCGAATTCGCCTGGTGAGGTATCAGGAGGTCAATATCATCAAATGTCAGCCCGGCCTTTGTCGTCGCCGTCGCTGCCGCCTCGCCCATAATTCGCACCGCGAAGCGAAAAACCTCCGCGCCATTCATCTTCAAGAATGGACGGTCAATCTTGCGGGCGCCGTTCAGTCCAACGAACGACTCCGCGCCGCCCAACGTCAGATGCCGGCCCGCCGAGCCGTCCGAGCCAAGCTCGATCGACAGCACGCCTTCCTTTTTCTCTGAACGTTGGAGCACCACCGCCCCGGCCCCGTCACCGAACAGAATTGCCGTGCCGCGGTCTGAATAATCCAGGAACCGCGATGCGAAGTCCGCACCGATAATCAGCACGCGCGAGTATGCGCCCGTCTGCACGAACTGAGATCCAACAGCCATGGCGTAGACGAATCCAGAGCAGGCAGTGTTGAGATCGAATGCCGCCGCGCTACTCGCGCCAAGCTCGTGCTGCACCAAGCTGGCCGTTGAAGGCATGTACTGGTCCGGGGTAAATGTTCCGACGATGATGAGCTCAAGCTCAGTCGGATCGATGCCGGCCTTGAGACACGCTGCCCGTCCGGCAGCCGCCGCCATCGTCGTCGTTGTCTCCGTGGCTCCGGCCACCCTGCGCTCGCGGATGCCGGTGCGTGACCGGATCCACTCGTCAGAGGTATCCATGAACTGGGTAAGATCATCGTTGGTGAGCACGTGCTCCGGAACGTACATTCCCCAACCGGTGACCGCCGCATGATACATCTACGGCTTCCTCCCCTACCCTGCCTGGTGGCTACCAAGCGCAATCCCGTTGAATCTGCGGTCCCACGAGCTTCGTAGCGGCGCAATGAATTGCGCCGCTACGAA
>JACCZH010000041.1 GCA_013696045.1 Chloroflexia bacterium | reverse complement strand
ATCCAACCGGCATCAGATGGGCCCTGGAGACGGCGGATCAGAACGAAGTGCATCATCGTGAAGCCAACGTACAGGACTCCACTCAGGCTAAAGACCCAGTCGTTGAGCGACCCGGAAAGATCTTTCTTCACGAGGTGTTGGGCAAGCGATATCAAGGTGTAGCTGGTCATGGCCCCCATCAGGGCAAGGAAAGGCGCGTCGGTTCCGGCGATGATGAACAGCGCGATCAAGGCGAGGGTTCCGGTCCAGATGGAAGGACGGATACCGATGCGCTGAAAGGCCCTGTACAGCTCATACAGCGCGCCTAGGGCGATGAGCGCCACGACCACTGAGTAGACAGGACTGCCAAGCAGGGCGGGAACGATGCTGATAATGACGACGCCCACGGACGAGATTGCGCGTTGCTTCATACTCCGGTTAGCGTCTCTTCGGTTCGGACGCTTCGGAGCTTACTAAACCCCCGAAACGCCGTTCGCGTGTCTGATAGTCCTCAACGGCTGCTTCCAGATCATCGGGGCTGAACTCGGGCCAGAATTTTGTTGTGAAATGGTACTCGGCGAACGCCGATTGCCAGAGCATGAAATTGCTGGTCCGCATCTCTCCCGAGGTACGGATGATGAGATCAGGGTCGGGCATTCCCGCGGTGTACAGATATCGATCGATAAGCGCTTCATCCACACCGTCAGGATCAATTCCATCGGCAAGCATCCGACGCACAGCGCGGACGATCTCATCACGGCCGCCATAGTTAAACGCCAGCGTTAAGGTAATCGCGGTATTGTCTTGTGTCAGCTCCATGGCGTGTTTGATTCCGGCTACGAGTGGAGCAGAGAGGCCCTCCAGGGTGCCGATGTGATGTAGCCGGGCGCCGTGACGGTTTAGCTCCTCGGTTTCCGTAGGGAGGGTCTCGCCAAGGATACGCAGGATGCCTTCGACCTCGTCTGCCGGGCGCCGCCAGTTTTCTGTCGAGAAGGCCCACAGTGTCAGGTAGCGCACTCCCAGCTCGGCAGCGCGAATGGTGACACGTCGAATATTCTCGGTGCCGGCTTCGTGTCCAGCGATGCGAGGCAGGTTACGTTGTCCTGCCCAGCGTCCATTTCCATCCATGATAATAGCCACATGGTGTGGGATAGGACGGTGACCGGACAGATTGTCGCTCGAATGCCCTGGCATCTCGCCTCATTTCGGCTGTGGGCTAGACTTCGAGAATTTCTTCTTCTTTTGCCTGGCCCAACACATCCGCTTCCTCGATGAAGCGATTGGTGAGATCCTGGATTTCTGCTTCCGCGCGGCGCTCTTCGTCTTCGCCGATCGACTTCTCTTTAAGCAGGTCCTTGATAGAGTCCATCGCGTCCCGGCGGACATTGCGCACCGAAACTTTCCCCTCTTCCACCTTGGACCGGAGCACCTTCACAAGGCTCTTGCGGCGTTCTTCGGTGAGTTGGGGGATGGTAAGGCGAATAACCTGTCCGTCATTGTTTGGGGTGAGGCCGAGTTCGGACATTTGAATTGCGCGCTCGATCGCGGGGAGCGCACCCTTATCCCATGGCTGAATAACGAGTAGACGGGATTCGGGGACTGACACTCCCGCAACCTGATTCAGAGGTGTTTGTGTGCCGTAGTAGTCGACTGTGAGACGCTCCACAAGCGCGGGTGACGCCCTGCCGGTGCGTAGTGAATTGAGATCGCGATGCAGCGCATCGATGCTCTGTTTCATCCGTTGTTCGGCGTCGTTCTTGATGTCGTTAATCATGAGTAGACTCCTTCCGAACGCGCGCGAACTCTGGAACGCGGGCCGAATTGATTAGAGAGGCTGATTGTCGGCACAGATCAGGGTGCCAACGTCTTCGCCACGGGCGGCACGTTGGATGTTACCATCCTGTTGCACATCGAAGACGATGATCGGGAGATCATTGTCACGACAGAGTGCAACGGCGGAAGCATCCATGATCCGCAGGTTGCGCTCAAGGACCTCTTGATACGATAGCCGATCGTAGCGTTGAGCGGTAGGATCGGTTCGCGGGTCGGCACTGTACACCCCATCCACGCCGTTTTTGGCCATCAGAATAACTTCCACTCCCAGTTCCGCCGCGCGCAGGGCGGCGGCTGTGTCGGTGGTGAAGTAGGGATTGCCAGTTCCGGCGGCCAGAATAACAACCCGGCCCTTCTCCATATGGCGGATTGCCCGGCGCCGAATAAAGGGTTCGGCGATCTGGTGCATGTCAACCGCCGTCTGAACGCGTGTTTCAACGTCGAGCTGCTCAAGCGCGTCCTGGAGCGCAAGCGCGTTGAGAACGGTGGCCAGCATACCCATGTAGTCACCTGTGGTGCGGTCCATGCCTTTCGTGCTCGCGGTTAGCCCACGCCAGATGTTGCCGCCGCCGATGACGACGGCAAGTTGCACACCCGGTTGTTGCTGGACATCAGCGATGTCGCGAGCCAGCCGGTTGACGATGGCGGGGTCGATCCCAAATTCGTTAGGGCCGACCAGCGCCTCACCTGAAAATTTCAGAATGATCCGCTGATACGGACGTCGCTCACAAGAGCCGGACCGCGTCATTTGCCCTGTTCTTCTTGCTGCGCGTTGGTGGCTTCACCGACTTCAAAGCGCGCAACGCGGCGCACAATAATGTTCTCGCCCACCTTGGAAATGGCGTCGCGAACGACATCGTCGATTGAGCGGCGTGGCTCCTTGATGAAAGGCTGCGACATGAAGACCGCGGTTTCGAGAAAGCGCTTCTCGTCACCGAACTCTTCGATGCCGGCCGCGCGAGCTTCATCAGACAGCTCATCGGCTGTCAAGAAGCGGGGCGGAACGGCCGCCGCTTGCATGGCAAGATCGTGCGCCAGGCTGCGGAAGTCGTCTGTGCGGGCGACGAAGTCGGTCTCGCAATTGAGCTCGATCATCGCGCCAATGCGGCCACCTGCGTGGATGTAAGAATGAATCAGACCCTGGCCCGCTTCGCGGCCCATTTTCTTTTCTGCCTTGGCAAGACCTTGCGTGCGGAGAATTTCAGTTGCCTTGCTCACGTTGCCGCCAGCTTCTTCGAGAGCACGCTTGCAGTCCATGATTCCGGCGCCGGTCAGCTGCCGCAGTTCCTTGACCAATTCTGTTGACATGGGTCGATCTCCCTGTTTCTCATCCGAACATGGCGTTGTAAGCTAGCGCGCATCCCAACTTTGCGACACTCAGGGTAACGCGCTAGCCGTTTTTCCGGGAAGTCTTAGGTAGACGTGTCGGCCTGATTTGCCATCTCGCGGTCGGCCAACGCTATCTCGTGGCGCGTCATGCCTTCGATGATGGCATCCGATAGACGCGAGAGGATAAGGCGAACTGAGCGAATAGCGTCGTCGTTGGCCGGAATGACGTAATCGACTGGATCGGGATCACAGTTGGTGTCCGTCAGCGCGATGATTGGAATGTTGAGGCGGCTAGCCTCTTTGATCGCCAGCTCTTCACGACGGGGATCCACCACTATGATGGCCGACGGCATCTGGTTAAGGTGTTTCAACCCGCCCAGCGTGCGCTCAAGTTTTTCGAGTTCCTGCTCCTTCGACATCATCTCTTGACGAGGCAGCAGGCGCAGCTCACCGTTTAGCTGTTGACGCTCCAGGGTTCGCAGGTACTCAAGGCGGGAGCGGATTGTGCGGAAGTTTGTGAGCGTGCCGCCGAGCCAGCGGCGGTTGATGTAGAACATTCCGCAACGCTGAGCCTCTTGCTGGACGATTTCCTGCGCCTGCTTTTTAGTGCCGACAAAGATCACCTTGCCGTTGCGGGCGGCCACGTCCGCTAGGAAATCCTGGGCCTCGTTTAGCAGGCCCGCGGTAGTGTGCAGATCGATGATATGAATGCCGCTGCGGTCACCGAAGATGTATGGGCGCATCTTTGGGTTCCAACGCTTGGTCTGGTGGCCAAAATGAACCCCTGCCTCAAGCAGGGCTTTCATTGTTACCTGAGTATCTTCACGGAGTTGGGTGGTCAAAACGGTGCTCCTCCTGTGTTTAAACTTCCGCAAGCTTCATTCCGTACACCGACCCGCGCTTAACGGGAACACTGGCGACAGTCCGCTCGCGTGCATGCTAAACCCGGCGCGCG
>JACCZH010000038.1 GCA_013696045.1 Chloroflexia bacterium | reverse complement strand
CAGCGACTCCGGCTTGAAATAGTCCCGCACCGAGAAGTTGCCGAGCATGAAGAAGAAGGTCGAGTGGCGCTCGTCACCGACCTCGTCGATGTCCGGCGTGCGAAAGCACTTCTGGACGGAGGTCATCCGGATCGCCGACGGGGTTTCGAGCCCGAGGAAGTAGGGAATCATCTGCTGCATGCCGGCGGTGGTCAGCAGCACCGTCTTGTCGTTGTGGGGCACCAGCGAGGAGCTGGAAACCTGGGTGTGGTCCTTCGCGTTGAAGAACTCGATGAAACTCCGGCGGATATCCTCGCCGGACTGCCAGGGAAGCGTCAGGTCACTCATGATGTTGTTCTCCGCTCCGGATTGATCTGCAATCTGAAAAGGTTCAGGATGGACGATATGTCACCAGCGACATCAGGCAACCTGCGCGGCAACGGGGCAGCAGGCCGCTGGCGCAGCGGCGGCTACTCCGCCGCGCGAGGTCGCGAGGCTGGATGACCAGGTCAGATGCAGCAGGTCGGAGACGGTGAGCATCATGGCAGCTAACGATCCGGAACGAAAAACGGCAGAAGAGCGACGGAGGGCGATGGTCACGCCAAACATGGCGACACCAGTATGACACCCGCAGTCCAGCGTATTGTGCCAAACCGGAGAGCCTTGCGCCAATTTTGCCATCGGAATGGGCAAGGTCGCGGGCTCCAAGCTCGTGTAGCAGGTCGCTATACAAATCGTCGAGTAGTCCATACAATCGCATTGGAAAACGAACGATGATCGTCGCCCTTCTGTTCACGCCAGATAACACGCTGTATGGAAGTGAGGACATCAATGTCAACAACCGCTCGTCGGGACACGCCAATCAACATCCGCGCAACGGCACAACAACGCCAATTGATTGACCGAGCCGCGAAGGCGCTAGGCAAGAGCCGCACGGATTTCATCCTCGAAACCGCCTGTCACGCGGCGGAGAACACGCTGCTTGAACGAGTCTATATCGAACTAGACGATGAGACGTTTGACACGGTGCTCTCCATCCTTGAGAACCCACCAGAACCAACCCAGGCACTGCGAGACCTCATGGTCGGAAAGTACGACACCGACGATCGAAATCTCTTTTGAAGCCGGAACTACTGGGTCCACACCACCACCTGAGCGAGTTCGATTGCGGCGAAGAGCACCTGAATGACTGGCTGCGATATCGTGCCTGGAGGAACGAAGGCAGGTATGCCCGCACCTTTGTAGTGAGCCCGGATGATCGCCGGGTCATTGGGTACTACTGTCTTTCAGCGGGAGCACTCAACCGTAGCGAGGCCAGCAAACCGCTCCAACGTAATGCTCCCGACCCCATTCCGGTGATCATCCTCGGGCGATTTGCCGTCGACGCTAGCCACCAGCAACAGGGAGTCGGCAGCATGCTGCTTCACAACGCTCTGAAACGAGCGCTGAATGTGTCTCTCAGCATCGGAGCTCGAGGCATCCTGATTCATGCCAAGGACGAAGCCGTCCGCGACTACTACATGCGTTTCGGATTTAAGTCCATGCTGCCAGGTGAGCCGTTGACAGTCCTGCTGCGCATCGAAACTGTCGCTCAGGCGCTTGCTGCTGCCTGAGCGCACGTCACTCAGGTTGCTGACCGTACTCCTCGTCGGTGACCGGCTCGCCCCAGGCCACGCTGTTGCCTTCGTCATCAACCTCGGCCATCGCCACATGGACCATAAAGCGGTCAGGCGCGGCGCCGTGCCAGTGTTCCTCGCCGGGCTCAAAGAACACACGATCGCCAGGACGGATGACCTCGATCGGCCCACCGCGACGCTGCGCCAGACCGACGCCCTCGGTGATGTAGATGGTCTGGCCGTTGGGATGCGTATGCCACGCCGCGCGGGCGCCCGGCGCGAAATGCACATTGTGCGCGCTCAGCCGGGATCCTTCCGACGGTGCCGCGATCGTGTCGACAAAGACCGCGCCGGTGAACCACTCGCCCGGTGGAATCATCGTCGCGACAGAGCTTCTGGTGATCTGCATGTCGTCCTCCGTCCTTTCAACGGTGTGCGCATGACAAAAATGATGAGTCTCCGGGTGTCCACTAAGTGTACCCCAACCACCTTGGATCTAGTCGGGACGTGGCGCAGCGCGTGGCGCTCACAACGGGATACCACCTGGCGATGTCAACCATCCGGGTGCCCAGAACCGACAACCCCAGCCGCTTGCTCCGCCACGCCCCACCTTCGTCGCGTCAGGTCATCCACTGATGGATCGCCAGCCACAGGTCGGCCAGAATCGCCAGCAAAAAGGCAACAAGCAGGGCGACTCGACCGACTCAGCCCGCGCCCGGCGCATTGAGGGCGGCTGCATCCGGCAGAGACCATGACGCGCTCCCCCGCTCGAGTTGCGCCAGGCGCTTCTCATCGGCATTCTCGCGGACCCACTCCAGTGCTCCCGGCGTCTTGAGCCAATGATGAATTCCGCCGATGAAGTAGGTCACGCCCGCGCTCTCACCCTCGGAATCGACCGACCTGGACAAACCGCCCACCAGGAAATGCTTGCGTCCCAGCAGGTACAGCGGGACATGGGGATGCGCCTCGATGGCGTCCTTGAGTTCGCTGGTGGCTCGTCTGCTGCTTCCCTCGCCCCGGTATCGCCACAGGACGCGCGTAAAGAGCCAGTACGCCGACTCCTCGTCATCAAAGCGATGAAGCAACTCCGCCAACTCGTCGTCGCGTCCTTGCGCCTGCAGACACGCGGCCAACGAATAGCGCACGCCCTGATACTCGTCCATATCAGTCTCGGCGCCTCGCGGTAGTGACCAAACGCCTCTTCAGCCTCTGGAAACGCCCAGTTCGTGAGGCCCAACCCAAACAGTGTCCGCATGTATGGACGAGCCTCCAGATATAACCAGAAGTCGCCAGCATGCTCGCTGAAGAACGCGCTTCCCAGCGCTCGCTCTCCGGCCTCGACACCGTGCTGATAGTGCGCTCGGGCTTCAGCGGGGTCAATGGCTTCCTCGCCCAGTACCACATGCGCGTCGGCGCAGTCGGGAGAAAGTTTCAGGGCCTTCCTGGCCAAGCGCACGCGCCTGTCCGGGTCATCCGTCGCGAAGGCGTCGTACATCACCTCCTGAGCCTTTTCGATCGGCGTGGTGGGAGGCGGCGCGCGTTTCAGAAGCTACTCATCAACAAGGCGCTGCTCATCGATAATCGATTGAATCAACTCAGCCGTGCCGGTCCCCTGCGCGTCCGCCATCCGGTTAAGACGCGCGATCAACCGCTCATCCGACCTCCAATCATAGGGGATGTCAAGGTCGTCATCCTCAAAGGCATGGTCATCGAGATCGGAGGGCCAATGCGTTCGCGCGCCCCCAACCTCCTGAGCACGCTTCCTTTCGTTGGCGTTTCTTCCTCATCATGGCTGGAATCTCCTTCCTGTGCGGCGGCGCCACTCATTCCGGTATCAATCCCCAGGCACCATCCCCGGTACCGACCGCCTCACCTGCTCGTCCACCTCCCGTCGCTTCGGTGGTGGCAAGACCAGCCGCACGCCGTCGCTGAGCGCCACGAACAACAGCGCCATCAACCCGGCGTGGGCCAGCGTCGCCAGCAGTTGCAACCCGGAAAAGACGACAATCGCGCCGACAATCGCCTGCGCGA
>JACCZH010000542.1 GCA_013696045.1 Chloroflexia bacterium | reverse complement strand
CCAGTACGCCGTCGGGGATTTCGTCAGAATTGACCCCGTTAGTGGAACCGTTGAGGAGCTCAATCTGCGCCGCACGGTATTGCGCTCAGTTGAGGGGGCTGCCATCGTGATTCCAAACGGCGACGTGAGAATTATCGAGAACCTGTCCAAGGGCTGGTCGAGAGCCATCATCGACATGAACGTCTCACCGGAAGCGGATGACGATCAGGTTATGGCCGTGCTGCATGAGGTCTTTGACGGCATTCAGCTTGATCCCGACGTTGGGGCGAAGATCGTTGAAGAACCGACGATCCTTGGCCTCACGACGGTCAGCACTAACCAGATCACCTACCGGGTCATGATTAAGACCCTGCCTTCGGAGCAATGGGTCGTCGAGCGCACGCTGCGCCGCCGCCTGCGGGACCGCCTGATTCTCCGTGGCATTTCTTTCCCTGGCACCGTCCCGGCTGCTCTGGTCGATATGGTCGAAGGGCCGGGATAGAGGAACATGGTCCTGCCCGTCCAGCGACACAGGCAGTGCTGACACGTCGTTCCTACGAATTCTATGAGTTTCACAACCATCTCCAAGGTTGCCGGGTCACCATCATCGATGCACGCGGCCTACTCCGGTGAGACTAGCCCACCCCGGAAGGCGCGCAGGATAGCCTGGCTGCGGTCGGCTACCTGGAGTTTGGAGAAGATATTGGAGATGTGGTTGCCGACGGTCTTTTCGCTGATGAAGAGCCGCTCGGCAATCTCGCGGTTGCGCAGGCCCTGGGCGATCAGTCTCAACACGTCCAGCTCGCGAGGAGTAAGTTCGTCAAAAGGCGCCGGTGGGTTGAATTGCTCCAGCAACCGCTGTGCGATCGACGGCCCGAGCAGTGCCTCGCCACGTGCCACCGCCCGGATGGCTCGCAGCAACGCGCCACGGTCGGCGTCTTTCAAAACGTAGCCTCGTGCCCCTGCCTTTAACGCCGAGAAGACCGACTCATCGTCTTCATACATGGTCAACATGATGACGCCGATATGCGGGTTACGGCCAACGATCGTCCGGGTTGACTCGATACCACCCATGCCGGGCATCTTGAGATCCATGAGGACGATGTCCGGCAGCAGCTCACCGGCCAGGCGCACAGCCTCCTCGCCAGTTGCGGCTTCACCAGTAAGCGCGATGTCGCTGTTGCGCTCGAGCAGACTGGCGACACCCTCACGAAAGAGCGTGTGATCGTCGGCAATCAGCACAGTAATCGTCTGACTTTGCGGATCATTGTTGAGCATGGACCTCAGCTCCTAATCGGAATCTCCGCAACCAGCTCCGCCCCGCCATCCGAACGGTTCTTCACCCACAACGTACCACCAAGCAACTCAGCCCGCTCGCGCATGCTGCCCAAGCCTGTGCCGGTCGAGCGCTCGACTGGCATTCCAACCCCATCGTCGCGAATCTCGAGCAGTAGTGACGCGTCCTGCCGAGAGAGACTGACGATTACCTGGGTGGCCCGGGCGTGCTTTTGAACATTCACGAGCGCCTCCTGAACGATGCGCAGCAACGCGACCTCAGCCGCGGCCGGAATCGAGAGGTCATACCCGGCAGTGAAGCACACTCTAATACTGGTCTCGCGGCCGAAGCGTTCGACGTACTGTCGCAGCGCCGCTTCCAAACCTAACTGATCGAGCGCGGGCGGACGCAGATCGTAAACCAGCCTGCGGATGTCGACGCTGGCCTGGCCCACCAGTTCATCAAGCCGTTCCAGATCGCCGACCAGCGACGGTGCGATGTCCTGAGCCAGGTCGAGACAACCTTCCAGCCGTGGACGCATACTCGCCAGTGTCGGACCAAGCCCGTCATGCAGATCACGCTGGATACGACGTCGCTCCTCTTCCTGGGCCATGACCAGCCGCCCGCGTGAACGTCGTAGCTCGTCCAGGCTGGCCCGTAGAGCGATAGTCAATTGCACCGCCTGAGCCGTTGCTCCAGCCTGGCTGGCGAGATCGCGCAACAACCGCCGGTCTGCCACGGAAAAGGAGTCGCCACGATGACGAGGCGCAAGGCAGAGGGCGCCTACCAGCTCGCCGCCGTTGGTCAGCGGTAGCGTCAACCCGATGCCGAAGCCAGTAATGATCCGGACAAACGCACCGAACGGCTCAAAATCCTCGGACAACAGTCCGTTCGGCATTCCATGTAGCTGCTCGACTGCGCCGGGATCGTCAATGACATCGATCAATGGCCGGGACCCATGGACCGCGCCCAGGCTCAGCGTCGCCTCATCGATGAGCCAGATCGCCACAAAGGGTACCTTCAAGGCTCCGGCAACACTATCGACGACTGTAACCAGCGCGGCTTCCGGCGCTAGGGCATGCTCTAGCTGCTGGCCAAGCTGTGAAAGCACCGTGTAGGGCTCATCACGCTGGCCGTAGAGCAAGCGATTGACACCGAGCTGTAGCCACGAGCGCAACGGCTGAAAGAGCACAGCGACCAATCCAGTAGCCACCAGCGATACCAGCAAGCTACCACCGGCCTGGAAGAGCACGCTCAGATAGCCAACGACAAAGACGTACAGACCGACGACGCTGCTCGTCAACGCAACGTAGACGATCGTGCGATTGATGAGCAGGTCAATATCGTAGAGGCGGTAGCGCAGGACGGCTATCCCGACGGCCGCCGGCAAAAGCGGCAGTGCCGTTGCAAGTAGAATACCGCTCAGAAAAGAGTCTTCCGAAAAACTGCTGGGATCCAGTATGGCCGGCGTGACCATGGCCGCGATAACGAGGGCGGCTGCGAAGGCAAACCACTTGATCTGCTGCCGCTCGTCGCCCCGCGCTCGCCGAAAGCGCACAATTGGAGCAGTAACCGCGCACATCAGGCTCAGGACCATCAGAGGGAACGCGACGGCATCCAGCGCCAGGATCAGACCGGCATTGCCCGGCGAGAACAACGGGTTACCGGGCTCGGAAACAGAATTTGAGCTAACCGGATTGATGGCGATTGACGCGCTAAGCAACACACCGGCAAGAACGGTAACCGCGGCTGCTGGCCGCCAGCGCGCTGAGGGAAGCTCACCGTTCGGAAAGAGGAGCGGCAGAAGCAGGATCATCATCGCCGTGAGCGGAACCCAGATCCAGAGGGTCAGCCAGG
>JACCZH010000471.1 GCA_013696045.1 Chloroflexia bacterium | reverse complement strand
TTGTTGAGCAGCATGCCGGTGCCCGGGACGGTGACCTTGGACCCGAATCCGCCATTGAGCGTTTGGGTCGTTGCGACCATGTTGCCGTCAGCGTCCATCGCGCAACAATGCGTTGTTGACGCCCCTTCGCCGTCCGGTGGGACGGCTGCAGTGAATTGCTGAGCGTGTGCGGGGTCAATGGTGGCACGGCGCTCATCCGCGTACGCTTTGGACGTCATCCATTCGAGCGGGATCTCAGTTGTTGTTGGGTCAGCCATGTAGGTGAAGCGGTCGGCGAACGCAATCTTCATCGCTTCAGCAATGAGGTGAACGGTGTCAGGTGTGCCGAAGCCCATGCTCTGGATGTCGAAACCCTCGAGAATATTGAGGATTTGAATAATGTGGGCACCGCCGGAAGACGGGGGAGCCATCGCGACGATTTCGACGCCCCGGTAGGTTCCACGGATGGGTGCGCGCTCGTAGACTCGATAGCTTTGGATGTCCTGTTTGGTGATCAATCCACCGTTGCGGGCCATGTCGTCAGCAATGGCGTCACCGAGCGCACCTTTGTAGAGATAATCAGATCCCTGCTCACCAATGGCTTCGAGGGTGTTGGCGTATTCCCGGCGAACAATGCGGTCTCCGACTGCAGGTAGCTTGCCGTCTGGTAGAAACACTTCTTTGCTGGCGGGGTAGCGGGACAAATTCTCGGCCTGCATCTCGATTATTCCGTGCAGATACGGGCTTACGCGAAACCCAGATCTAGCGAAACGCATTGCCGGCTCGACGACTTCAGCCAGCGAGAGTCTTCCAAACTTCTGGACGGCGGTTGCCCAGCCAAGAAGTGTCCCACCTGTCGCCACTGCCAGATAGCCCGTGTCGTTCAAGTTATCGACAACGTCGTTGTCGAGGTTGTCCGGGAGGGGAACGAACATATCGGCGGTCGCGCCGGAGGGCACGGTCGCGTAGTTGTCGATAGTCGTGCAGGTACCGTCGGCCAGCCGGATATTGATGAAGCCTGCGCCAAAAATTGTCGTCATCATCGGCTCGACAACCGAGAGCGCGAACATGGTCGCGATAGCGGCGTCTACGGCGTTGCCGCCTCTTACCAGCGTCTCAGTGCCGGCCAGAGAAGCAAGCGGATGATTGGAAGTCACCATGCCCTTCGTGCCGGTGGCTGGTTGTTTGACGGTTGTGTGGATTTTGCTTGAACTCGCGGATGTTGTTATTGTCACGCGGTTATTCTCCTATGCCTCGAATACAGTCTCGCCGCCAATAATGGTGGCGCTCACCAATAGCTCGGCTAACGACATTGGGTCTACTTCACGAGGATCATCAGCAAGGAGTGTGAAATCGGCCAGCATGCCGCGCTTGATCTTGCCCTTGACGTTTTCCTCAAAGGTTGCGTACGCGCCGGCTACGGTATACATCTCCAACGCCTCTTCGACTGTGACGGCCTCTTCCAGCGCATACGATGCGCCTGAGCCGGTTCGCTCGGTGACAGCAGCCTGGATCGACTTCAACGGCGCGAAATGTGACACCGGGCAATCAGACGAGAAGACGAGTTTGATGCCCTGGTCAAGGAATGCTCGGAATGGATAGGTAAGCTGTGCCCTCTCCAGCCCAAGGTGCCGGATAAAACCGTCACCGTACTCGATGATGAAGACTGGCTGCGACACCGGCACCACTCCCATCCGGGCAATGCGGTCAATGGTGTCGGGCCGGCAGATGCCACAGTGCTCAATTCGATGCCGGTGATCCTGTCGCGGGAAGGCGGTGAGAGCTTTCTCGTACGCGTCCAGAACCATGTCGATGCCGCGATCTCCGATGGCGTGGATGGCGATTTGAAACCCCGCGCCATGGGCCTGCATAACATAATCGTCAACAGCTTCTTGTGACATCATCGTGAGACCGAGGTTGTTGTCGCTCGGGTCATTCTCGAATGGCACGGTCACGGCCGCCGTACGACCGATAAGCGAACCGTCGATGAACATCTTGATCGGCCCAATCCTGAGCCGGTTATCGCCGAGTCCCTGTGACACACCAAGGCCGACAACGTGTGGCAGCAGGCTCTCGCGGATCATCATGCTGGTGCGCATTTTCAGAATTCCGCGCTCCACGGCCAGCTGGTAGGCACGCACCTGGTCCGCGGTCGAGGAGCCGGCGTCCTGCGAACTGGTGATACCCGCGGCAACGTAGCGGTCGTTACAAAGCCGTAAGGCCTCGACGTAGTCTTCGACCGTCGGTACTGGAATCTGCGCTCGTATAGGTTGTTGGGCTGTTTCGTGCAACACACCAATCGCTTCACCGTGTTCATCCCTGACGAAGTGACCGCCTTCTGGATCATCGGTCTCGCGTGTAATCCCAGCCAGTTGGAGAGCTTTTGTGTTGACAGCGGACAGGTGTCCCGATCCATTGACGATCATAACTGGATGGTCAGTAGTGGCGGAATCCAGGTCGTGCCGGTTTGGGTGTCGTTTTTCGTCCAGCTTGTTGTCGTCGTAGCCGCGCCCCAGGATCCATGTCCCTGACGGCTGGTTGGCGGCCCTTTCGCGCACCTGGTTTACGATGTCCTGGATGGACGTAACCGCGGGATAGTTGGCATCGATATGGTCGGCGATGCTGCCAAAGCCGATCATGTGGTTATGGGCTTCGTTGAAGCCGGGAACCATGGTCCTGCCCGCCAGATCTACGCGTCGATGACCTCGCGGGAGTGCGGCTTCGGCTTCGTCGCGGCTGCCAACGGCGACAATACGGTCAGCGATGATAGCGACAGCCTCGGCGTCCGGACGATTCGGGTCCATCGTGAGAATGGTCCCATTGGTGAACAGCACCGCGTCAGTCAACCGTTTCTCCTTTTGTACTTCAGGTCAGACAGCATGCATTATTCAACCGTTCGCTGCGGCAGAGTAGAGGAGTACGGCGGATGCTGTCAACCCAGCTGGATGACATTTTCGGTATAGTCGAATCTGGTCAGCGTTGCGGCCTCGCATGCAGGGGGGATGTCTTGAGTCGTATAGAGCCATTACGCCTGCAACCGATCTTTCAGGCCCGGGTATGGGGTGGAGATCGACTCGATCCAGACTCGCCTGATCCGATCGGTGAAGCGTGGGTTGTCTATGAAGGCAACCAGGTTGTGGATGGCGCCTGGGCAGGTAAAACACTCCTTGAAGTTACCGGGGAATTAGGCGCGGAACTCCTTGGGACAACTGCCGTTGCGCAAACCAGTCACGGCTTCCCGTTGCTCATCAAGCTGCTTCATTCGCGAGAATGGCTTTCCGTTCAGGTACATCCCAACGACGAGCAGGCTGCCCGGCTTGAGGGTTTGAATACGGTGGGAAAGACTGAAGCCTGGCACGTCCTGGAGGCTGATCCTGGCGCCCAGGTGATATTCGGGTTGAACGGAGAACATTCCACGGCGCAGCTTCGTCGGATGGCTCGTGAGGGCACGTTTGAGGACGTTCTACGCTATGTGCCTGTCGAGCGCGGAGACACCCTGTTCACGCCAGCCGGCTGCGTGCATGCCATTGGACCGGGCCTCCTTATATATGAAGTCCAACAAACGAGCGACATTACCTACCGGCTCTTCGACTGGAATCGGCCCGAAACCGCTGGTCGAGCGCTCCATCTGGACAAGGGCCTGCAGGTTATCGGCGCATGCGAGAG
>JACCZH010000458.1 GCA_013696045.1 Chloroflexia bacterium | reverse complement strand
CTAGTGTCCTCTATCGAAGCGGCCAGCTGTTCGATATCCAGCGGATTACGGCCGCGGCCCACAAGTACGGCATCCCGGTTGGCTGGGACTGCTGCCACTCCGCCGGTGTAATTCCACACCATTTCGACGATTGGGACGTCGATTTCGCCTTCTGGTGCAATTACAAGTACCTGAATGCCGGCCCAGGGGGTATTGCCTCGCTCTATGTCAATGAGGAGCACTTTGATAAGCAGCCGGCCATGCCGGGTTGGTGGGGATATCAAAAGGACCGTCAGTTTGACATGCTGCACGATTTCGAGGGTGCTGATGGAGCAGGCGCATGGCAAATCAGCACAATTACTGTCCTCAGCGCGGCGCCACTTGTGGGCTCATTGCAGATTATGGAAGAGGCCGGCGTCGAAAGAGTTAGAGCGAAATCGCTGGCGCTTACCGACTACCTGGTGACACTCATCGAGAAATCCGGGCTGACGGTGGACGAGTATGGATACGAGATTGGAACGCCACGCGAGCACGATCGGCGCGGTGGCCACATCGCTGTCGAGCACGAGCACGCTGCCGCGATTGCCCGCTCGTTGAAGTCGCGCGGCGTCGTTCCCGATTTCCGTCCACCAAACGTTATCCGGCTTGCTCCGGTCCCGCTGTACACGTCGTTCGTGGACGTTTGGCAGACTGTGCAGCACCTACGTGAGATCATTGAGACTGGAGAGTTTCGCCACGTGAGCGCCGAGCGTGAGGTCGTCGCTTGATCGGATAACGCTTTGACACGGTCACTGACGGGCACTACGGTAGGAGAATTCCGATTCGTTTCGTTTGAAAGTTGGAGGATGAATGCCCCAGGTTAAGTTACAAGGACTGAAAACGATTGATGTTCAGGATGGCCGCCGGCTGGTGGTTGCGATCGAGGAAGCTGGAATAGATATTCTGCACCGCTGTGGAGGTTTGGCGAAATGCACCACCTGCCGCGTGGAGCTCATCGACGGCGACGCCGGGGGAATGACCGACGCCGAGCGCGCGCGTCTGGCGCAGGAGGACGCGCTCGATCCAAACGTGCGCCTTTCATGCCAGATCATGTGCCACAATGACCTTACCGTGCGGGTGATTAACCGCTTGAGCGAGACCGATCTCAGCGACGCTGGACCGCCGCCGTCCGAGGAGCTCCAGCCCGCGCCAGCCTAGCGTCTATCCCATACAATTGAGCATGATTGGAATGGCTTCTCGAAACCTCGTTGGGAAGCCATTCTTACTGCGTACAGTGCCACGATTGAGGTTCAGCTTGCGTCTCGAAAGCGATAAACGTTGATAAACCAACTACGGCGCAGGCTCATGCTTGGCGTTCTGCTCGGCGTGGTCGTCGTAAGCGTTGTGATCTTCCTTTCAGACGCTTCCGCATTGGCGGATGCGTTCCGGGCTTTCAACTGGTGGCTGACGCCGCTGGTTATAGGGCTGATTCTGCTCAACTACACCTTGCGTTTTTTGAAGTGGCAATACTATCTCCGGCTCGTCGGAGTTAGCGGGCTGTCGCGCCGTGACTCGGCAATGATTTTCGTGAGTGGATTCACGATGGTGATGACACCGGGCAAGCTTGGCGAGCTCTTGAAGGCGTACCTGATCCGAACACGGTCCGGCGCGCCCCTTTCCAGCACCATCCCGGTCGTCCTCATTGAGCGGCTAACCGATGGGATTGCCACCCTGCTACTCATCGGGATCGGCGTTATCGTCTTCCCATTTGGCTGGCCGCTCTTCGTTGGCGGGCTAATCGCCGCAACGATCCTTCTATGGGTGCTCCAACGGGAGTCGTTGATCGCGCGTATTCTCAGGCGACTGGAGAGAACGCGCCTTGAACGCCGGGTGCGCTCGCTCGAAAAGCTCTACACGAGCACCCGTTTCCTGCTTGCTCCGAAACCGCTATCTATTGCCATAGGGCTTGGCACGGTCTCGTGGTTTGGAGAATGCGTCGCATTCTTCCTGATCCTGACAGGTTTGGGTATCGATCCATCCTGGCATCTGCTGTTAGCGGCCACATTCGTTTTCGGAGCTTCCGCCTGGTTTGGAGCTCTCTCACTGCTACCAGGAGGACTCGGAGCAGCGGAGGCGTCTGCCGCGGCGCTGCTGCTGCTGACTATCGACGATCCGCTGCTTACGGGGTCAGTGGCCGGAGCGGCTACACTACTCATGCGCTTCGCGACGTTGTGGTTCGGAGTGCTTATAGGGGTGATCGCGCTGGCGGTTGTCTCACGCTGGCCAACAACGGACGATATTCCAACTGATCCACGGGCAGCCAGCGAACAAGCAGCGTGACATCACGTAACGGCAAGCCATAGGGGGTAACAACGTGCGTCCAGAACCGAACCAGTCACGAACCTGCCGGGTGTGTGGCGCGGCCCTCCAGCCAGAGAATCGATACTGCCCAAACTGCGGCACGCCAACAACCGAAGCAACGTCGGTTGTTGAGCCAACTTCAGCTGATCCGGTTGGCGTTGGAGACTCTGGTGAGCCCGTCGACAGCGATTCACATGTTATTCGGGGTATCCAGAACAACCTGATGCCAGCATCACGGAGACCCGGCAGTTTCACATAGAGGACACGCCTGCCGCGCTGCCCAGCTATCAGGATCCGGCGCCTCCGCTATATGAGCCTACGGTCACCAGCGTGCCGCCGGAGAGCGGGAACCGGACGCTCTGGATCATTCTGGGTATTGTGGCTGCCATAGTGCTGGTGTGTTGTTGCCTCTTGCCGCTCGGCCTCATGGCCGTGGCAAATGTTGATACTGCGTTTCAGGAGGAGATCCGCTCCTTCGCGTCGCGAGCGTTTTTGTAACAACAAAACGCCCCCTCCGGCGGAATGCCGGAAGGGGCGCTTCTCAATCTTCGAGGAGCTTAGTTATCGGAAGACGGCGGCCGGCGTGAATCACGCGGACGGCCAGCGTCCAGGCTCTTTCCGCTCTCCCGGCTCTCGGGACGATCGTCCACGTAACCTGGCCGGCGTCCGCCACTCGCTTGTTGCGGTCGCGGACTGCGGTCGCGGTCTGACTGCTGGGGTGTGGATCCACGTTGGCCACCGCCGCTGGAGCCGCCTCCATTGCTACTGCCGCCGCCCTGGTCCCCTGCCGGAGCTTCCTGCGGAAGAAGGGCGCGCCGTGACAGGTTGATCTTGCCATCCGGCCGGATCTCGGTAACCACGACGTCCACTTCGTCACCCACCGAAACCGCATCCTCAACGCGCTCCAACCGCTGATGGGTCAGCTGCGAGATGTGAACGAACCCATCCTTGCCCGGAGCAATCTCAACGAATGCACCGACCGGGATGATCGTCTTGACCTTGCCATGCAGCTTGTCACCAACGTTGGGAACGTAGGTAATGCGTCGAATCTCTTCGATCGCCAGGGACGTTGCCTCATGGCCGACGGCCGACACGTAAATCGTGCCATCTTCCTCGATGTCGATCTTCGCGCCTGAGAGCTCCTGAATGGCACGGATGTTCTTGCCACCGGGGCCGATAACAGCACCGATCTGGTCCGACTTGATCTTCACAACCTCGATGCTCGGGGCGAATTCCGAGCGCACTTCACGCGGCGAGGAGGTGGTTTCCTCCATACGGCTGAGAATGTGCATCCGGCCTTCGTGCGCCCGGTCAAGAGCCTCACGCATGATGTCGGCTGTGATGCCGCGTACCTTGATGTCCATCTGGATGGCAGTGATGCCCTCACGGGTACCGGCTACCTTGAAGTCCATATCACCAAGGAAGTCTTCCATGCCCTGAATGTCCGTCAGAATGGTGTAGTTGCCGTCGCCATCTGTCACAAGACCCATGGCGACGCCAGCAACCATCGCCTTGATTGGCACGCCGGCATCAAGCAACGAGAGCGTGCTGCCACAGACGCTGGCCATCGAAGACGAGCCATTTGATGACACAACCTCCGACACCACACGCAAGACGTAGGGGAAGTCTTCCTGCTTCGGAAGCACTGGAACCAGCGCACGCTCCGCAAGGGCGCCGTGCCCGATGTCCCGGCGTGACGGGCCGCGCATGAAGCGAGCCTCACCAACGCTGTATGGAGGGAAGTTGTAGTGGTGCATGTAGCGCTTCGACGTCTCAAGACTGATGTTATCGAGCATCTGATCTTCTTTGGTCGATCCCAACGTCGCAACGCTCACGACCTGCGTCTGGCCACGGGTGAAGATTGCCGAGCCGTGGGTACGTGGTAAGAATCCGACCTGAGACCAGATCGGTCGAATCTCGGTCGGCGTGCGCCCATCCGGGCGGTAGTTCTCCTTGAGGATGGCGTTCCGGACTCGTTCCTTCACGAGATCGTCGAAGGCGTTCCCGTATGCCTTCTTCGCTGCGCCTGCATCCTGTCCGGCTTGTTCGGCCAGAGCAACGAAGTGTGTCACCACCTCACGCTTCAGCGCGTCAGTTGCCTCGGAACGGGCTGCCTTGTCAGCGTTGTACAGTGCGCTGTCAAGGCGGTCGCCGATGAAGTCGCGTATCGCGGCTCCGAAAGTTTCATCTTTCGCCGGAGGCGTAAATTCCTTCTTGACTTTGCCTACGCGCTCCTGCAACCGGAGCTGTGCCTGTACGATCTTCTTGATCTCGTCATGTGCCTTCGCAATGGCATCAACCAGAATGGCTTCTGATACTTCGGAACCCTCGCCCTCGACCATCATGATCGCGTCTGCCGTGCCAGCCACGACAATCGCCATTTGGCCCGAGACAATCTGATCGTGGGTGGGGTTGACAATGAGCTGACCATCAGCGTAGCCCATGCGCACGCCCGCCACCGGGCCCTGGAAGGGGATCGACGAGATCGTCAGGGCAGTTGACGCGCCATTGATTGAGAGGATGTCCGGATCATTCTGCTGGTCCGTTGAGAACACAGTGGTAATGAGCTGGACATCGTTGCGGAACCCCTTCGGGAACAGGGGTCGGATCGGCCGGTCAGTAAGGCGTGCTGACAAGACTGCGTGCTCTGATGGACGGCCTTCACGCTTAATGAAACCACCTGGGATCTTGCCGGCCGCAAACATCCGTTCTTCGTAGTCAACGGTCAGAGGGAAAAAGTCAATGCCCTCCCGCGGCTCCGACGACGACTGCGCAGTTGAGAGCACAAGGGTATCGCCGTAATGCACGGTTACGGCGCCATCAGCGAGGCCGGCCAATCTGCCGACTTCAAAGACGAGGTCGCGTCCGCCGATTTCAACCCGCTCTTCGACGATCTCGGGTAAATTATCCTGATTGGTCCTGCCTGCGATATTGTCGTTCATTCATATCCCTGTCTGTAATGCAATCAGATGCTCACGCGAGCATCGTACTGTGTTGTGTGTCGCTTCGCGGGCCAGGAACTGGAGTGTGGCGGCGGCTTGCCCCCATCACACTCCAATACCCGACTCGCACCAGACGACAGCAAGGTATTGTCTCCGATGTCCGGAATGTTTTCCCGGCGACCCCCTTCCGTAGAACCATCATTAAAAAGCGAAAACCCAGGGCTAATCCCTGGGTTCGCAAACCATGCTACTTGACGTAGGAACGCGGGGAAATAACGTCACAGGGGCTGGCAACAAATTACCGGCGCAGACCCAGACGCTCAATAGTGGAACGATAGCGTCCAACATCATTCTTACTCAGATAGGCCAGCAAACGGCGACGCCGTCCGACCAGCTTTAGAAGACCACGCCTCGAGTGATGGTCATGCTGATGCTCACGCAAGTGCTCAATCAGCAAATTAATGCGCTCCGTTAAGATCGCAATCTGAACCTCCGGCGACCCCGTGTCGGATTCATGGGTCTTGTAGGATTGGATGATGTCATCCTTTTGTACCTTTTGAAGCGCCATCCGCCCCGGGCCTCCCTCACCACACCAGTCATGGTCGATAACGCACGATTGTAACTTGAGAATCATAACAAAGCGGCGCGCTAATCGCCAAATGAACATATCAGGATTACACGGAAGGTCGCCGCTTCGCGCGGCACGACCCCGTCACGCCTGCTCAATAGCTTCAGACTTTTGCCGTTCTAACGGTTGCTAACTCGGAATTTCACGCTTTTGAAGCCAGCTCATCATGCCACGCAGCTCTTCGCCGACTTGCTCGATCTGATGATCGTTCGCCTGCTGGCGCATCTTCATGAACGCGCCGCGTCCGTTCTCATTTTCAGCAATCCACTCGTTGGCAAACTCGCCTGATTGAATGTCGCCGAGAATCTGGCGCATCGTCGCCCGCACCCGGTCGTCAATAACCCGCGGCCCGGATGTGTAGTCACCGTACTCCGCAGTATCACTCACCGAATAGCGCATGTACTTGATGCCGCCCTCGTACATCAGGTCGACGATGAGCTTCAACTCGTGCAGCACTTCGAAGTACGCAATCTCAGGCTGGTAGTCAGCCTCAACCAGCGTCTCAAAAGCAGCCTGTACCAGGGATGTTACTCCGCCACACAGGACGACTTGCTCGCCGAAGAGATCAGTCTCGGTCTCCTCCTTGAACGTCGTCTCCAGCACCCCGGCACGGGCGGAGCCAATACCCTGGGCGTAGCCGAGCGCGATCTCCTTGGCATTGCCACTGACATCCTGATGAACCGCCAGAAGCGCGGGGATACCAACTCCCGAGACATATGTGTCGCGCAGAATGTGGCCTGGACCTTTAGGCGCAATCATGGTGACGTCAATGTTATCCGGCGGATTGATGTGCTTGAAATGGATGTTAAAACCGTGCGCAAACATCAGGGTTTTGCTCTCAGTAAGATTCGGGGCAATCGACTCGTTGTACAACCGTTTCTGAATGTGGTCCGGCACCAGCACCATAATGATGTCGGCGTCCCTGACCGCTTCCTCGCTCGTCTTGACGGTAAGGCCCTGCTCTTCAGCTTTCGCCCAGGATTTGCTGCCCTCGTAAAGTCCCACGATCACGTGGTGACCCGACTCATGCAGGTTCAAGGCGTGCGCGTGTCCCTGGCTGCCGTAGCCAAGGACAGCAATCGTTTTACCCTCAAGAACGCCTGTCGTAACATCATCCTCGTAATAGATCTTCGCCAATGGTGGTAACCCCTGCTTCCCTCAATCTCGCGGCGTCATACTGTGTTACGCCACTGATTCATGGCGAACGAGAGAGATCCCGCTCGCTTCACTTCCGCGCACCATTGCAACCGCACCGGTTCGCGCAACTTCCTTAATACCATATGGACGGATCATCGTCAGCAGAGCGTCAATTTTCTCCGCCGGCCCAGTAGCCTCCAGGATCAGCGCGTCGGGCGAAGCATCAACGACGCGCGCCCGGTAAATGTCACCCGCGATCCGCATAATATCCGCGCGCGTGCGGTCGGTCGCCGCCACTTTAATTAACGCCAGCTCGCGCTGAATCAGGTTCTCGCCGGTCACATCAGTGACCTTGATGACCTCGAGCAACTTATACAACTGCTTGATAACCTGCTCGGTGATGCGATCGTCCCCTTCCAGAACGAAGGTCATGCGCGAGATTCCCGCTGTCTCGGTATGCCCGACCGAGACCGACTCGATATTGAAGCTGCGCTGCCGGAAGAGGCTCATGACGCGGTTCAAGACGCCCGGGTGATTCTCCACCATGACGACGATGGTGTGCATGTTTGCTGCCATCAGGCTACACCCCTTCCTCGATAAGCTCGCGGAAGGAAGCGCCGGATGGGATCATCGGGTAAACGTTTTCCTCTTGCCCGACGACGAACTCGATCAAGACAGGACCATTGATGCCACTTGCCCACTTGATCGCCTCATCGACTTCTTCACGACGCTCGACTTTGCGTGATGGAATGCCGTAGGCAGTGCCAAGCGCCACAAAATCCGGGCCGCTAATCAGCGTTTGCGAATAGTTTCGGTCGTGAAACAACTGTTGCCACTGGCGCACCATCCCGAGATAGCCGTTGTTGATGATGCCAATCTTCACGTTGGCATTCTCCTGCACCAACGTCGCGAACTCAAATAGCGTCATCTGCACGCCACCGTCACCAACAATCGACCAAACCTCCGCCTCCGGCCGGCCAAGCGCCGCACCCAGAGCCGAGGGCACACCATAACCCATAGTGCCGAGACCGCCAGACGAGACCCAGTTGTTCGGATGATCACATTTATAGAACTGCGCAGCCCACATCTGATGCTGACCGACATCGGTCGTCACGACCGCGTTGCCTTTGGTCAGGTGGTGAAGCCGTTCCATCACATACTGTGGACCCAGATCGCGGCTGGGTCGAATGCGGTACGCGGGAACCCTGCGCCACTCGTCAATCTCAGCTAGCCAATCCTCGTGGGTCAACGGCTCAAGCTCATCAGCAAGCATTCTCAGGGCCTGGCGCGCGTCTCCGACGACCGGGACATTCGGGACGATGTTCTTGCCGATCTCCGCCGGATCAATGTCTATATGAATGAAACGCGCATTGGGCGCAAACTCTGAGAGTTTCCCGGTGACCCGGTCATCGAAACGCATCCCAACGCCAATGATCAGGTCGGCCTCATGAATGGCGCGGTTGGCGTGCGCAAATCCATGCATCCCGACCATGCCCAAACACAACTGGTGAGATTGTGGAAATCCCCCGATGCCGAGCAAGGTTAAACCGACAGGGATCTCAGCCTTTTCAACCAAGGTAGTGAGTTCATCCGACGCACTCGATATCAGGATACCGTGGCCCGCCAGAATCAGGGGCTTGTTGCTCTTGCGAATCTCCTCGGCCGCCAGACGGATCTGGCGCCGGTGCGGCGTCGTTGTCGGCCGGTAGCCCGGCATGTCGAGCTTGGTGTTTGGTGTCAGCTCACCCGCCGCGAGCAACACATCCTTGGGGATGTCAACCAGCACTGGCCCGGGCCGACCGGTGCTGGCCAGGTGGAACGCTTTCTGAATGGTCGGGCCAATGTCAGCGACACTCCTTATAAGAAAGTTGTGCTTGGTGATGGGAATGGTGATGCCGGTAATGTCAATTTCCTGGAAGGCGTCAGTGCCGATCACGGCCTGCCCCACCTGGCCGGTAATGGCCACCATCGGCACGGAGTCCAGCATAGCCGTCGCGATTGGTGTCACCAGGTTCGT
>JACCZH010000450.1 GCA_013696045.1 Chloroflexia bacterium | reverse complement strand
TCCAGCTGTTGAAGCTGGGCGCGTGACAGTTGGCGGGACTGTTGAAGTCGGCCCCTCAAGCAGGACATACGGTGTGCCGCCATTCTGCGTGTCCTCCAGGACATACTCTCTCGTTCCGCCACAGGCGGACAGCATCATGACGAACAGCATGAAAACCAGACAGTCTCGGAGAGTAGATAGGGACATCGATCGGCTGGACATCGGACGACTCCTCTCCGGACGGGTGACTTGGTCCACATGCTGGCGATATGAGAGGAGACGTTATCGCGGGCGGAGATGTTCCCGGCGGCCCGCGTGCTTCTCCTGGATAGCAACCGGCCTGGAACGACGTTGGTCCAGACCCGTCACGATCTTGTTCTACTTCGAACCAACCGAGGTGATCGTTCCGTCCAACTCCAGGGTGAACGTCAGGTCCGGATGACCGAGGCCGGTTGCCGTGCCGCCGCCAGTCGCGTCGTTGAAGCGGCCGGTTCCGCCCTCGATGGACCAGGCGCCATGGAAGATCACATCTCCGTTTGGCAGTGGCTCGACATGCCCGAAGTAGCCGCCAAAGATCGTGTCGCCGTTGGCAGCGGTAAACGTGTAGGTTCCATCGCTGAACTCAAGCGGGTTGTTAACGTCCACAACGTGGTGTTGAACGCCGGTGAACTTGCCCAGATGGGTAGCATTGCCGGCCACGACCAGGTCGAAGTTGAGAATCGGCGGACCCGACGTTATCTCCTGGGTTCCGGCATAGCGCGCTTTGAACGATATTTGCTGTTGCTTGGCCGCCACGGGAGTTGCGACAGCCATCATTGCCACGGCAGCGATGAGTGCTGTCATACGTATGAGCTTTGGCGTCATGAGAGACCGTCCTTTACCTTGTTACATCTGTGGCTGGCCAACGCTCGACCACGACGAGGTTGACGGGATCACGCTGGACCCCGACCATGTATCGGCCCGGCACTGAGGGCACTCAATCACTCCTCCTCTCCTGCGAATGCGCCGGTGATAAACGGCTCCGGCCGGTCATCAACGCTTGGCCAAGGGAATCCACGGAACTTGCCGGAGCGAATCTTCCACTGCACGACGAGTTACCTGGGTCGAGCCAGAACGGACGTAGATGCTGTGTTCAACCTGCTCGTATCCCCAAGCCTCAAGATTCTGACGGTCCTGCTTCGTCGCTCCCCACAGCTGGGCAACCACGTCCGGCTTGAGCAGTTCGATACTGTGCGCGTAGTCCCACTTGTTGTGGCCTGGATAGAACGATCCAGGGCGTGGAGGGCTCGTTGCGACGACATAGTCACTCTTGCCCAACAAATCAATGGATGTGCGCTGCGAGAAATATGGAATGGCGCCTGCCCAGACAACCGCGATCACGGCATCCTCGGACGTTGATGCGCGTAGTGCGAGCCCATAGCGGGTGACGGCTGCGTCATCTCTCACGTGAAGAGCGTTGTGCTCTTTCCACTCATCGAAGGATGGCCTGTTGACGGTAACAACCATGAGACCTGAAACGATGATTGCCACGATTGCATAGCCATGAATCCATCGTCGCCGCGGCATGAGGGCGCCCAGTTGCCAACGAGTGGCGAAGCCTCCCAGCGTGCGCATTCTTGAAAGAGGGCTCAAAAGCGTCGGGAGACCCACCAGCGCCAGAGCACAGAGAATGAACAGGGAAGGGATACCCGGCACGATATAGCGATTCGCCTGAACACTGCCTTCCCACGCATCGCCGCCAACATAGACGGAGTAGGCGCACTGGACGATGATGATCGCAGTGAGGAGATAGACAGCCGGGTGTGCCCTCTTCCGTATGAGAGAGATAATGAGATACACGGCGGCGATCAGAACTGGAACGGCGAGATGGCCGCGGAGGGTTGATTCCAGCACGTCGCGCCCTCGATCTACTCGATCGCTGAGATCGATCCCTTGCAGCTTCAGGTAATAGGTGTTGGGGAACGGATGTCCGTAGTAGAGCAATCGAAAGCCGGTCTGGAGCACAACCACGCCACCCAGAATGGCGCTGGTGAAGACGAACACCCTCCGCCGGTGCTGGGTCTGTACGGTGAGCAGCACGAACCCGGAAACCACGAGACAGGGCAGGATCGCCTCAGAACGGGTAAGAATCCCCGCTGCCACAACGGCGCCTAGCGCCAGAAGATCCTGCCGGCGGAAATCTGCGCGCAGGCGTAACGCGAGAAACACCGCAAGCGAGACAATCAACGTCAGCAGCCCGACCTCCATGCCGCGCAGCGTCCAGAAGATCAGCGGATAATACAGCCCCGTGAGCAACATCGCTATCGAGCCAGCGAGTGGAGACTCCGGCAATATCTGTCGTGTGATCGCGCGCACAACCAACAGGTTGATGATGAGAATCGCCGCTCCGGAGATCATGACCAGCAGCGCCATTTTTGACTCCGGAACCGGGAGAAGGTGCAGGACCGCCATCCAGATTGTCCATAATGGGTTGGAATAGCCTTCAACCGCAGGTTGTCCGGGATTCCAGACCAGGCCGTTCCCTTCCGCGAGATTACGCGCGTAGCGCATGGATATCATCGCGTCATCGAACAACGAGAAAAAGACGGCGCCATCGACGGTAAACCGGGAGCGATAGATGAAGACCGCGTAGAACATGATTGCGCCGCCGATCGCGGCGACGTCCAGCAAGCGCACCAGAGAAAAGAAGCTACTCCACGATCTGACGGCGCGAACGCCGAACTCCAGCCCGGACTCAGAGATGGTGTTCCCGTGCAGGCCTTCCTGGGAAAGAGCTGGTGTACTCACGGTCCGTTCCTCTCCAGCGCTGGATGTTCGTTGTCCTGTCGAGACGGTGAGCCTATGCCGCGGGGTGACCTATCCCGCGTTCGGCGAATACGCTGATGCATTCGACTCTAGAGAGACGCGGCGCCGCCGGCATCCGTGCAGCTACCCAATTTACCCGGCGGGCAGTTCTGGGACTATGGCGGGCATTGCGTAGCTCGCGGACGGCGCAAGAGATCCCCGGATGTATTCCGAGGATCTCCCCGCGTCTGTCGCCTGGAGGCTCCACACCAGTCGACCGCGCACCGGTGGAGGGATTCATGGTTAGCTCGACTGGTCACCGGCTATGGCGTGAACCCCACGTCGAGCGGACCGTCTGAGACGAAGTTGCCGTCGCCAATCCAGAGGGTGACGCTCACAATCTGGAATTTCGCGTTGCCGGACGGATAACCGAGCGCGCAACCTGGCTGGTCACATTCAGTCAGGCCCACCCCGGACGATGCCGCGGCGACACTTCCAAAGCTGACCGAGGCGAGAAGAGCCAGCGCCAGGACGGCGAGACGGCCCTTTGTCAACGCTACTGCTGTGTACTGCATCACTGTCTCCTTCTCCCTGTATCTACGACTGGCTGGTGAGGACAGCATAGGGAGCGACCATTAGCCAGCCATTAGCCCGAAGCCCGCGCATCGATGTGACGGTGGCCACACGCACTACTCTTCAACCTGCATGTTGGAATGGGTCCGCACAGAACTCCCTGTATAGACCGGCAGCGGCGCGTTGTCTTCCATCCACTGGATGTCAAGATAGGAAACCATCGGGCTGCTCACCTGGCCCTGGAACTCGACGTTCTCTTCCAGAAGCTGGATCTCAGCGCCGGAGCGCGCGGGACTCACAGCGTAGTCATGGAACAGCGTGTTGTCTTCCAGAATCTTGATCTGATCGAACCGGTCCACACTAGGCGCCGCAACCGACGGCAGTGTGAGCGCTTTCTGCTCGCCAACGTTGAGCAGGATGAGTCCCAGGATCATGGTGGCAACGACTCCAATAGCCACCGCCGTAACACCGATTCGTGTCGTTGCGTTGCGCTTAATATCAACTGCGTGCATCATTCCGCCCTTTCTTTCCTCCGTGTCATTCGGAGCCATCAGATGTGGCTCCACGATGCGCCTCATCGAGCCAAACGGCCACGAAGAATGCACAGGAAAATCCACAGGCTTACGAAAGATGTGGGTCTTTCCTTTGAGCGGTGTTGGTGCTATTGTGGAGACGTGACGTAAAAGCAAAGTGAGTGTGCGGCATGGCGACTAAAGCGCACGCAGTTTTTGGCGATTTACTCCGTCACGCTCGCCGCAACGCAGGTCTGACGCAGGAAGCCCTGGCCGAGCGAGCGGGCCTCAGCACGCGCGCGGTCAGTGACCTGGAGCGGGGTATCAACCGTACTCCGCGCCGGGACACGCTTGAGATGTTGGCTGAGGCGCTGGGATTGCCACCAGCAGAACGAGCACAGTGGGAGCGCGCGCGTAAACAGCTCGCGGTGCGCACAACAGCTGGGACCGTCCCGGACACTGCCCCGTCCCAGCTGAATCTCCCCACCCCGGTCACAACCTTCATTGGGCGTCAACAGGACATCCGCGCGGCCGCGAAGCTGTTGTGCCGGAGTGACGGCCGCATGCTGACGTTGACCGGACCTGGAGGCGTGGGCAAAACCAGGCTGTCGCTGATGGTAGCGCGCGAAGTGGCCACCCATTTTCCGGACGGAGTCTGGTTTGTGAATCTCGCCCCACTGAACGATCCCGGCCTTGTTCTGCCGACCGTGGCGAAAACACTCAACATCCC
>JACCZH010000393.1 GCA_013696045.1 Chloroflexia bacterium | reverse complement strand
TATGTGTCTCATGTGGGGTATCGCACGATCAATGTCTCAGTCGACCGCTCGCCGGGCGGTGAGCCAGCCGGCGACGGCAGTAGACAAAGGAACTCCGGTTGCGATAAGGGTGCGACGATCGCCTGCTCGCTCGATGATGAGATGATTCGACGGGGTAAAGTTGATAGGGCAACAGGTCGCAATCGGAGGACCAACCTAAGGCACGCAAAGGAGCCGCATGGACACCTTCTATCTCATCCTGGTGCTGTTTCTGCTGCTGAACCTTGCGGGTGGGCTGGTTCGTGTGCAGCGCGGGCCGACCGCCAATGATCGCATGGTGGCCTCGTTGCTCTTCGGGACGACCGGGGTTGCGGTCCTGCTGGTGCTGGCAGAGAGCTCTAGCCTGCCGGCGTTGCGCGATGTGGCGCTGGTGTTCAGCGTGCTGGCAGTGGTCAACACGGTCGCCTTTGTCCGCCATACCTGGGACGGTTCTAACGCTAAAAGAGAACGCTCGTGACCTTGTCCGACGCGCTCACCGTCAGCCTCATACTGGCGGGTTGCTACTTCTTTCTGGCCGGCACACTTGGACTGGTGCGCTTTCCAGACGTCCTTAGCCGGTTGCACGCCGTCACGAAGGCGGACAATCTGGGACTGGGGTTCATCGTGGCGGGGTTAGCGGTGCAATCGGGCTCGTTACTGGTGGCGATAAAACTGGTCTCCATCTGGATTCTGGTGCTGCTGGCAAGCGCGACCTCATGCTACCTGATCGCCCGTGGAGCACAACCTGACCTGGACGGCAACGCTGGTGATTGAGAACTGGATCGACTACGTGCTAGTGGCCGCGATTCTCTGGCTGGCCTGGAGCTCCCTGACAGCTGCTGATATTTTCAAGGGCGTCGTGCTTTTCATCGCCTTCGGGCTGATGATGGCGCTGGTCTGGGTGCGGCTTGAAGCGCCGGATATTGCCCTGGCCGAGGCGGCCATTGGCACTGGCCTGACCGGCGCGCTGTTGCTCGACGCTGTGCGCCATTTCAACCAACCTCCAGAGCGTGGGGTTCATGCCGGAGAGGAGGTGCCGGTTGAGTCGCAAGACGAGTAACGACAAGCCCACCGTGCGGTTCGCGCCCGCTCGCATTGTTGCTGTGCTGTTGACGCTGGGCGTCGCCGCCATTCTGACCCAGGCCGTTCAAGGGCTCTCCGAGGAGCCGGGCGGATTAACCGATGCCGCCGCAGGACGTGTGGAAGAGAGCGGCGTCGAGCATCCGGTTACGGCGGTGTTGCTGAACTTCCGCGCCTACGACACGTTCCTTGAGATCGGAGTGTTGCTGCTGGCGGCGCTCGGCGTGCTGGCGGTGCGGCGCGAGGATGGGCTGGCTTCGGCACGTGAGATGCCAGGTTCCCGGCTTCACAACGACCCGATGCTTCAGTGGCTGGTGCGCTTGCTCGCGCCGGTAATGATGCTGGCGGGCGGCTACCTGCTCTGGCTGGGAACATCCGCTCCGGGAGGCGCGTTTCATGCAGGCGCCATGCTGGCCGCCGCCGGGGTGATCTTGCGTATGGCGGGGCATCCCTCGATAGCAATGTTCAACACTGGTATGTTGCGGGTGGCGCTGCTCGTCGGATTCATTGCCTTCCTGATCACCGCGTTTGGAACGCTGCTCTTTGGTGGAGGATTGCTCGAATTGCCGCAGACCGGGACGGGCTTGATCATCCTCTTCATCGAGCTGGCGGTGACGGTCTCCATCGCGTTCACGCTGGTGGCGCTGTTCGTTGGAGGACAGACGGTTCCGGGCGATGGGACCGACGAGACCTCATGAACCAGTTTTTGCTGTATTCCCTGGCAAGTGTCGCTCTCTTCAGTCTCAGTCTCTATGCGTTCATCACCTACGCCCATCTTCTGCGCAAGATTCTGGCGTTGAATGTGATGAGCAGCGCTGTTTTTCTGTTGTTGGTGAACGTCGCCCAGAGAAATACGGTTGACTACCCCGATCCCATTCCGCACGCGATGGTTCTGACTGGCATCGTCGTGGCGGTAAGCGCGACCGGTTTCGCCCTGGCGCTGGCTCGACGAATCTATTCGGCTTTGGGGACCGAGACTCTGCCGAACGAGGATGACCTCGAATGAGCGATTTTTTCGGCTGGGTCATCCTGCTGCCACTTGCCGGCGCCTGCCTGGCGCTGCTGGCGGGCAAGCGTGTCACCCCGGTCGTTGGCGTCGTCACTGCAATGCTGACGTTCGGAGCGGTCGCCGGCCTGGCCTGGGATGTCTGGCAGCTTGGCCAGCAA
>JACCZH010000354.1 GCA_013696045.1 Chloroflexia bacterium | reverse complement strand
GCAGGAGGCTGCGCAACTGCCGGACGGTGCCGGTGAAGATGAACCGGATCGACATCCTGCGCCACACTGTCTCGTCGGTCAGGTTGGGCTGCCTGGTGTCCTCGGCGCTCGGTGGGCGCGTCGATGTCCGGGCATCGCCGGGCAAGGTTGATTGGGATGAGATATCGGACATGAACGTCCCTGTCGGTGATGGCTGTGGTTGTCGTGATCGTTAGAGATCGTCGTGGACGTTGGCCAGGGTTGCGATCCGGTCTCGCACGTCGGCAGCGACATCATTGGCCAGCGCCGGAATCAACGACGCCCCGGAGGCCGTGTAGAGCACGACCGACGCCAGCCCGAACCGCCGCTCCAGCGGGCCGCGATTGGTATCAACGTGCTGGATGCGCGACATCGGGATCAGTTGCCGGGTGCGCGTCACCCAGCCATGCTGGAGGTCGGCCTCGTCGGCGCGAATCTCGTAGCGCCAGTATCGATAACGCAGGTTCGGCGACAGCCACAGGTTTAGCAGGGAGAAGAGGAGCACCGCGCCGGTGATGCCGACTGCCCACATGATGCCGTAGTCGAACAGAAACAGGCGCAACCCGAACGTGATGGCCGCCGTGATCCCCGTCATGATCGTGCCGCTGATCAACCATTCCACTCGCCAGAGCGATTTCGCGCGGGGATCGAGCTGATAGCGCGCTTCGGGCAGTCGCTCCGGCACGTCGATGACACGCGGCCCAGATGAGGACGTCATGCTTGCCGAGCTGGGTTGGATCGGGTGGTCGGTCATGGGGTTGCTCCGGATAGAATGGGGTCATGGGCACATGCGCCGTTTGCGCCAAGTATGACCGACGGAGCCACCACCGGCACGCCGGGACCGTGAGGGACGTGATTGATATCAAGTCCGGCTACAGGATCGGTCACATGTCATGGAGTAACCCCTGTCGTTGCGCCGATTTTGCCGATCCGGTACACATAGTGATTATACGGATTTGGTATGAGACGCAATCGGAGGCCGCGCATTGGTGCGCGGCCTCCGTCCAGTTCAGAGAATCTGGAGCAGAGATTACTCTCCGCAGACGATCGACCCCTCCCAGGTGGCGATCAGCTCGCGGGAGAAATCCACGTAGATTGCCGCCCAGACGAGTTCTGTCCCTGGCTGTCCGCTGAATGGCGTCTCGGAGAGGAGGTATCCATCCGCCGATGTCACCAGATCATCATCGTTCGACCACCTGTCGGGAATCTCCAGACCGTCCGCTCGCACCTTGGTTGCCTCGTAGTACAGCAGCGTGTTCGACGGGCCGTTCTGAGCCTCGATGAAGATGTCGCAGAAGCCCGAGTCCTTCAGGTCGGAGAACGTCACCATCAGCGTCGGCTGCGTCACGATCACCTGGTTCCGGCCCGTGCCGCCGTTCAGCACCGGGTCGAATGCGTCACCGTACAAGGTATCGCCGCCGCTCTCGCCGTAGAGCTGGTCCACGCCCGGCCCGCCAGCGAGGATGTCGTTGCCGGAGCCTCCGTAGAGGGTGTCGTCCCCGCCGAACCCGCACAGCAGGTCGTTGCCCGAGCCGCCGGAGAGCACGTCCGGCCCGTCGGTTCCGAGCACGACCTGGATCCCGGAGCCGCCGGAGCCCCACACAATCTCGTAGCCCTGGAAGTGGGTGGCCCCGGCCTGGGCTGCGGCGAGCGCCTCGGCGCACAGCGCATCACCGTCGCTCTGAGCGGCGGCAGGCTGCGCTGCCAGTATCCCCGGCAGGAGCATGCCTAGCGTCAGCGCCAGGAGCAGCAATCGTCGTGGAGTCGGTCTCGTCATGACTGGTTTCCTCGTCTCGTTGGCGGCGCCGCAATGCTGGTCACACGGCGTACTCCTATTCTGGCCAGTGCTATGTGGCCGGCGCATGGTCCAAAAGATGTAGCTGTGGGTGTAATTTTCTGGGTGGGAGAGGTGGACGCCTAAGCGCTCCTACACGTCGCGGTCGATGAGTCCCAGCTCGCGGGCGCGGGCGATAGCCGCCGTGCGTGAGGAGACATCCACCTTGGCGAGGATGTTGGAGAGGTGGCGCTTGACCGTGGCCAGGCTGAGATAAAGTGTCCCAGCGATCTCGCGGTTGGAGAGTCCCTTGGCGACGAGGTTCAGCACCTCGAACTCACGCGGAGTCAACCGGGCATTTCCATCTATGCTGCCTGGACCACCCTGCGCACCTGGCATCTGGGGGGCCGCATCGACCAGCGCCGGCAGGGATGTTATCGCCTCCTGACTGGCTGCCACGATCGTCAGATGCCGCCCATCCCGCCATGCCTCGCCGAAGCGCACATCGCCCAGCGCTGACCTTGCCGTGGCAACCGTCCGCTCTCGTGCCGCAGCGTCCCATGTCGGCCTCATCGTGCCCGACGCTTCCCATCTCTCGGCGGCGGCCAGCATCCGGGTGGCCAGCGCGGCGTCGAGGGAAACCGAGGCGGCGGCCAGTCGCTCAATGAACAGGGGTAGATGACGATACATGTCCAGGTTTAGGCGAAGGCGAAGGCTCGCCAGAAGGAGCCCGATCCCACGCGGACGCTCCCCGGATTCGGTAGCGACCTGACCGAGAACCTCCAGGGCTGCCGCAAGCTGGATTTGGTCGCCGAGCTCGTTGTAGATGACGACGCCGCGATCCGCGTAATCTCGTGCATCGTCCAGGCGTCCCTCGGCAAATGCCACGCGGCTGAGATTGACGTAGCGGTTCGCGATCTCTCGCTGGGCACCCAGCTCGAGAGCGATTTCCAGCGCGCGCTCCGGCATCGTCTGCGCCTCAGCGAAGTCGCCGTCGAGCAGCGCCACCATGCCCAGGTTGCTCAGCGCCATCTCTATCCCGAGGCGGTCGGCCAGCGTTTCGCGCAGCTCGAGCGCTCGCCGGTGCTGAATTCGTGCTTCGGCCCGTTGCCCTTTCAGGACCAGGACCGTACCGAGCGAGTCCAGGCCATGGCCATGCCTTGCGCGTCTTCCACAGCGGCGAACAGGCTGGAGCTCTGCTCCAGATAGCCGCGCGCCTCGTTGTACTCGCCGAGGTAGGACAGGACGTAGCCAAGCTTCCACAGCCCGTCAGCGCGGGTGGACAGTGGAGTCCACCCTGGCAGCGCCAGCGTTCGGGAGAACGCATCACGAGCTTCAGAGATAAACCCGCGGATGCGCCAGTAGCGCCATAGCGACGACGCCAGGCGCAGGGCGTCCTGGGCCACCTGCTGCTCGATCAGCCATTCCAGCGCTGTGCGGAGATTTGGGCGGTCCTGATCGAGTTGGCCCAGCAAGACGCTCGCTTTCGGTCCGTCGATCTGCAGGTCGATCTGCTCGGCCAGCGCCGTGAAGTAAGCGGCATGCCGGCCGTGGACGTCGTCTGCATCGTCTGTGGCGGCCAATGCGTCCGGGCCGAACTCGCGGATCGTTTCCAGCATGGCGTAGCGAGGCTGGTCGGTCAGATCGGATTCCACGTGGGCCAGACTGTGGTCGACGAGCGCATCCAGGCCGGTCATGATGGCATGTTCGGACTGGTCGCAGATCGCCGCGGCAGATTGGAGCGTGAATCCGCCGGCGAAGATGCTGAGACGGCGGAAGAGATCACGCTGCTCATCCGTCATCAGGTCGTAACTCCAGGAGATCGCGGTGCGCATCGTTCGCAATCGCGCCGGCTGGTCCCTGGCGCCGCCCGTCAGCACTGGCAACCGTACATTGAGTTGAAACAGTAGCGCCGGGGGCGGCAGCAGGCTGGAGCGGGCGGCGGCAAGCTCGATCGCTAGCGGCAGCCCGTCGAGCCGGCGGCAGATCTCGGCGATCGCCGGGCGGGTAACCTCGGTCAGCGTGATGTCAGGGTGGACAGCTTGGGCCCGAGCGACGAACAGCGCTACCGCCTCAGCGTCGATCACCTCGGTCTCCATGTCGCGGAGCGGCAGCGTGAGAGGCGGCACAGGGATGACCTGCTCGCCGCTGACGCGCAGGGGCGCGCGGCTGGCCACCAACAGGCGTAGTTGGGGGCAAGCGACCAGCACCGCGGTGAGGACGGGACCGGCGGCGACGATCTGCTCGGCGTTATCAAGCACCAGCAACACGTCCCGGTCGGCCAGGTGAGCGACGATGCGCTCGTGCAGGTAGGCATGCTCGTCGCCGGGCAGGCGGAGGTGGTGGGCGATGGCCGGGAGCACCAGCGCTGGTTCGGTTACGGTGGCGAGTGGAACAAACCCGACACCGTCGGCAAAAGTCGACTGGACGGTGTTGGCGACGGTGAGGGCGAGGCGGGTCTTGCCGACGCCGCCAGGTCCGGTGAGCGTAAGCAGACGTTGGTCCGGCTGTGCAAGGCGTTCGGAGATGGCGGCGATGAGGCTCTGCCGGCCGATGAATGAGGTGAGCGGCGATGGCAGCGGCGGCAACGCGAAACCCGTTGGGGTTCCGAGTGGGACCAGCTGGTGCACGTATCCAGGTGGACGATGGTCGCTCTGCATGGAGTCCGCTGGCCTTCCGACCATGCCCCGCTCCTTGCCGGTGGTGATTGATCCTGTTTGTGCCCTATCATAGCAAGGCGCTGCTGAAAATGGATACGTGCCATCCCGGCGATGCGTGCCTGCCGCCTGGCCCGAACGCGCGCCACGTTGCAGGTGTGGTTGTGCGGGTTGGGACACGAAAGAGCTGCGGTATCTGTCGGTAGTACGTTACTGCATGCGCGAAAGGATGACCGGATTGCCGGGCACCGTCTATGGCATGATGGAGAACATCAGGATGGCACAGGGTGAAGTGTACCGCTGCCAATGTGTCCACCGCGGGACGCCAGGGCAGATCGCAATCAACCCGCGGATGCAGAGGATAGTATGACCGACAATCGCGCACGTGATATCGAACAGGCGCCGCCCAACGCGCCCGAGGCGCCTCCCACTGACGAGAGTCCCGCTCCCCGGCGGGTGCTGGTAATCCAGTCACACCCCGATGACGCTGAGTTCATGTGCGCCGGCACGGTGGCGAAGTGGGTGCAGGAGGGGGCCGA
>JACCZH010000352.1 GCA_013696045.1 Chloroflexia bacterium | reverse complement strand
ACTCATGGTTCGCCGCTCGGCTCAAGGGTTGCTGGATCGGGGAGTACGGGCCCTGGCGGACCAGGTGACATAAGATGAGCCAGCCAGGTCATGCTGGACGAATCACTCTTCCAAAACGTGTACGCTCAGATACACGGGCCCACAACGCCCTGACTAACTAGGGCATGCTCTGGGGGAAATGTCACATGACTGAGACGAAATCCGCGCAAACATCGACCGACACACTAGAAGAAGACTCGAGGCAGGCCGCGAAAGCGAGCGGTCTGCGCTATGTCACTGACGCATCCGCTGGCATCGGACGCAAGCGGGCAGGCACAGGGTTTTCGTACACCGGGCTGGACTGCAAGCCGATCAAGGACAAAGACGAGCTGGCGCGGATCAAGGCGTTGGCGATTCCACCGGCCTGGACCGATGTCTGGATCTGCCCGTCGCCGCGAGGACACATTCAGGCAACTGGCAGAGATGACAAAGGCCGCAAGCAGTACAAATACCACCCGAAGTGGCGCGAAACCCGCGACGAGACCAAGTACGAGAAGATGATCGAGTTTGGTCTGGCGCTTCCCGCGATTCGTGAACGCACATCGCATGACCTCTCGAAACGTGGCATGCCGAGGGAGAAGGTGCTAGCAGCGATTGTACAGCTCCTGGACATGACCCTGATCCGCGTAGGAAACAGTGAATACGCGAAGACGAACGACTCGTTTGGGCTGACGACGATGCGCAAGCGGCACGTCGATGTCAAGGGTAGCGAGATTCGCTTCCAGTTCCAGGGCAAGAGCGGCCGGGGACACGATATCGACATTCAGGACCGCCGGCTGGCAACCATCGTCAAACGCTCGCTGGACATGCCGGGCTATGAGCTCTTCAAATATGTCGATGAAAACGGCGACCAGCAGGATATTGAATCAAGCCACGTCAACGAGTACCTGCGAGAGATCAGCGGTCAGGACTTTACCGCTAAGGATTTTCGCACCTGGGCCGGAACGTTGCTGGCCGCGCAGGCGCTGCAGGAGTTTGAGGAGTTCGATTCCGAGGCTGCTGCCAAGAAGAACATCGTCCAGGCAATCGAGACCGTCGCGAAACGCCTTGGCAACACTCCCGCGATCTGCCGCAAGTGCTACGTCCATCCTGTCGTGCTCAGCACGTATATGGAAGGTGAGCTCGTTGAAAATCTGCGCGAGGCGGTGGAACAGGAGCTTGCGGAATCACTCGGCGACCTCGAACCGGAAGAAGCCGCCGTCCTGGCATTGCTGCGTACGCGCCTCGCACAGGAATCCGCATGATCTTGCTCTGAATCGACGTCGTTTTGTCGCCGAAACAGCACGTCATGGTGTAGAGTGACGCCATGAAACAGGCAACGATCACGATCACAGACGAACTCGAACGGGCTATAGAGAATTATCGGCAGGATCACGATAGCCTGCCGATACTAGAGGTTGTCGTTCAGTCAGCTTTGAGAGCGTTTCTCGCGGATCGAGGGTATCTTTCAGAATCAGTTGATGACGATATCAATTGGCCAGACGACATAATCCCTGGTTCAGGTCGCAAACCTACCTTGTATGAAGATGCTCCCGCTCTCCTCAACGGCAGTAGCGTGGCAGACGCGGTCATTGAAGACCGTCGGTAATTCGCCCTGTGATTGTGTATCTGGATACGAGCGCACTCGTGAAGATATACATCCGCGAAGAGCACCGGGATCTCGTGGAACGGGCGTTGAATGATGCATCTCAAGTGGCAACATCAGTCGTCGCGTATCCTGAGGCGCGAAGCGCGTTTGCACGCAAGAAGCGCGAAGGCACATTGAGAAGCGAAGATTATGACGGAGCGGTACACGCCCTCGATCTCGCTTGGGAAGACTTCTATGAAATGCGTGTCTCGTACGAGATTGCGCAGACGGCTGGGAATATTGCTGAACGTTTCGCGCTACGAGGCTTGGACGCTGTTCATTTAACAACTGCAATGAGAATACACAGCCGAGCCGGAGACACACGCTTCCTGGCCTTCGATCAACGACTTGTGGACGCAGCGCGGCAGGTTATGCCGATATACGAGATTCATTAAGGAACAGAGCACATGCACGGAATCGAATACTTTGACCAGCCGGAGGGCACGAGCCGGCCATTTTCGCGCGCCACCAAGGCGGCGGGGCTGCTGTTTGTCTCGGGGATTTCGGGTAGCTTCTCCGGATCAGCCACCGAGGAGGCGCGCTCGGCGCTGAAGAACATGATCGCCGTGCTGGAAGAGGCCGGCACGACGCTGGAGCGTGTTATCCAAGTGACGCTCCTGATTACCAACTCGGCCGACTACCAGGAGATCAACGCCGAGTACGTCAAGCATTTCCCCCACGGCCTACCGGCGCGCCACACCGTCAAGTTCGGTGTACCCACCCAGGCCAAGTGCGGTTTTGCCTGCATCGCGCTGGCCGGAGACGAGTAGCGGGACGCGTCGTTCGCACTCATTCTTGTGGAGGTGGCGGCGTTCCCCGACGACCGGGGGTGAGCCGCTCGGCTTCTTCGCGGCCGCGCTCGGTGATGGTGAACTCGCGCCCCACATTGGGACCGACGCGGTGGATAATTCCGGTTAAGACGCGGACATGACCTTCCGAGACAAGCCGGTTGAAGATGTCTTCTCCGGTAGCCAGCCCGCCGTTCAGCAAACCGGGGTGGACCACCATGTCGCGTGTCACGACAAACGGGGCGCTTGGGCCGGTGCGCTCGGCCTCACGCAGGATGATCAGAAGCTCGTTGGAGCGTCGCAGGCGAACCCTGTTGTCTGGACGCACCCGGCGCTCGGTAACACGCTCTGGTTGCAGGAACTCATCGAGCTCCTGAGCGTCGATGAGCTTTTGCCGGCCGTCGAGCGGGTTACGATAGAGGGTGAAGCGACCCTCCCTGACCAGGCGGGCCATGGTGGTATGGCTTACGCCGAGCCGTTTCTGTGCATCGCCGAGGGCTATCAACTCCGGTGCGTCGCTCATGATCTGATTCCCATCGCCACCAGTTGCCAATATGTTTAGCGCTTCAGGTCAGTATAGCGCCATATAGCGCAACTTGCTACAGGAATTATCAGCTAGTTAGTGCGTAGCCAATCGTGGAGCAGTTCGATCTCCTCATCACTGACCTGCTCCTCGGAATAGCCAGGCATTGCCGCGCCGCGGCCATTGCGGACGCGAGTCGTAAACGCCTGAATGATCATCCGGGTACCGGCGATCTCGGTCCGAGGCTCTCCACTGCCTTCTCCCTGCTCTCCGTGACACTCCGCACAACCCTGTTCGATGAAAATAGATTGCGCTTCATTGGCCGCCGAGGGTGCGTCGTCGCCGCTCGTATCGTTGCTCCCATTATCGGCGTCTGACCCGCCGCACGCCACGAGCGCGAGGGTTATCGCCGCTGTCGCCAACACATCCCTTAACCTGAAACGACAGACACGGAAACGATGATCTGACACGGGGCTCTCCTCGCCTCTGTAACGCCGCAACATCATGCCTACGAACGACTGCCACATCCCTCGGCGGGAGCGCCATCGCCACT
>JACCZH010000339.1 GCA_013696045.1 Chloroflexia bacterium | reverse complement strand
GTGGTAGTCCGTCCGGCAGGAAATCAACCTCATTGAATGTGTAGGCTAACATGAAGACCGGAATAATAATCCCAATCGCAACCAGCGTGGAAGCCGTCCGGTCGTGAAGCAGATCCTTACGCAACATATCGACGCTACGCTGGAATGGGAATCCCCGCGCTTGCCGGGCAGCAGGGCGACCTCGGGGCCGGGGGTCTGCGGGAGCCGCTACCGTTATCTCAGACCGGGGTTCAACCAACGCAGCTTCCGGTTGGACAAGCCTGCGCCGTTCAAGCTCTCGGATAAACAACACCGGCCGCTCCGGCGAGATGGCGATCACCGCCGACGGAGTTGTAATCCGTATCCTGCGGTGCGGCGGCACCGTGGCATAGGAGCGCCACACCCCACCGCGTGTCTGCACAACCGACACGTAAAAGCCCGGCCAGTAGCGCTCGCGACCCGGCAGTTTCAGACGCTCGCGGAGATGGTAGATGACCTCCAGCATGTCATCATAGGGTACCCGGCGCGTCTCGCGCATCCATTCGATGCGCAGATGGTCTTCTGTCAGCACATAGCGTAGCGACGCAAGCCCCCGCAAAACATGGACAACGCCCCCAATGCCACCGGCTGCTGCCAGAAGCGTGAGCAGCCAAAGGATCCGCATTGCGCCGTCCGCTCGGATCACCAGCAGCAGCGCTGCAATGCCGGCCAGCCCTGAAGCCGCGATCAGTCCACCGCCCACCAGCCGGCCAAAGCCCGCCGCTGGACGCCATTCATTCTTGCCCGGCGCATGCTCGTGCTGCCAGCTGCCGGCGTCCCACGCCTGTTGCCCTACGTCGTCTGGTTGGTTCCGGTCCATCCCCTGGCATCACCATCCATAAGGCACATCTGTGCGCGCCGTGTCATTGAGCGGAGTATAGACGTGCCCGGTGACCTGTGTTTGACGCCCTTCACCCGAGGGCCAACGACGCCTGCTCCTCGTAAAGGCCGGAAACGCGCTGACCGCCTCTTGAGGTCGAAAAAAGGAGGGCCATCAGCCCTCCTTTATCGTCGTTGCTTGCTACTACTGAACCCTTGCCTCAGCCCCCTATTGGCGGGCCTTGTGGCGGGAATCCCGGTGGCGCCTGCGGCTGGTCTCTCGGCAGCACGACATCGGTTTCAATATCGGCTTCCTCGCGCTGCTGATCAAGCCAGGTCTGGAACACAGCTTGCTTCTGCTGGTTCAGCGCCTGGATCGTCAGCGGGCGGTCTTCTTCGCGCTCGATCATAGTGATGATATGCCAGCCAAACTGGGTCTGAACCGGCTCCGAGGTCTCACCTGGCTCGAGGGTGAAGGCCGCCTCGGAGAACTCCGGAAGGTAGGCTTCGCGAGTATTCCAACCAAGATCACCGCCATTGACCGCGCTCTGCTCGTCCACACTCACCTCAGTGGCGACGTCTGCAAACTCTTCTTCCTGCAAACGAGTGTCGAGCAGTTCCTGAGCCGCCTCCTGGGTGGCCACCAGAATGTGTGCGAGGTGGGCCTGATCGGCCCGCGGCGAGACTTCCTCCGCGAGCTGCTCCTGGATCCGCTGGCGGGCCAGGGCCGGGCGAGCAATCAAACGCTCGAAGTCGCCACGGCTCATGTCCGCAGGCTCCAGAAAGTTGATCTCCAGCAATTCATAGCTGGCCTCGCTGGTTGCCACCGCCTGTTCGGCATTCGGAGTCTCAGTCGGCTCAGCCGTCGGAGACGCGTCGGCTATTTCGGTTGCGTCAGCATCCGGATCCGGTGTCGCGTCTGGATCTGGAGTACCGGGTTGATCCGGGGATGCATCCGGATCTGGGGTGCCTTCGGCATCGGGAGTAAGGACCGGAATCGGGGTCTCCCCGGCATCCGGCGTGGTCGCTGGATCTGGAGTGACGTCAGGATCAGGTGTCGCATCAGGGTCAACAGTGGGCTCCGCGACAGCCGTCTGCTCGGCTGCCGTCGCCTGTGCCTCAACCGTCGCGGTTGCTCCGGCCTCGAAGGCTACCGATGTCTCAGTCGCCCATGCAGCAGCCGTCGGCTCGACCGTTGGAACCGGAGTCGGCTCGGTTAGCGGCACTGGCGCGAAGAGACCAAGAATAAACTCATCAAGCTCAGCATCACCAATTGAAATGCCGAGATCGTCCAGATTATTCAACACAATCTGATCGTCGATCATATCTGAAATCGTCTGGGGATTCGGATCGACGTCACCATCTTCCAGCGCCGCCAGCTCTTGCTGGAGCTGGGCTAGCCGTGCCTGCATCTGCGGTTGCTGGTCGGGTTGGGCAACCTGGACCTGTTGAGAAAGGCGGGCGAACTCCTGCCGGATCTCGTATCCCCGAACCTTCATATATTCACTGCGGCGGATCTCCGTGCCATCGACCGACGCCACCGCCTGCCGCGGGAACCAGAAATATTGGTAAAAGGCTCCAATTGCAAGCGCCAGCACGACAACGAACGCAGCGACTCCCGTAAACAGGAGTAACAGCTGACGCTGCCGGTGCTCGCGCTCGCGGCGTGTCAAGTGGCGCTGGGGAATGCGTGATCCCGGGCCACGGACAGAATCTCCGCCCAACCCGACACGACTACGAATTCGATCTAACATGCGGTGTACCCTGCTCCCGATGGTCGCCTGAGGGAACATGCCCATGACACGCCCCGGCACGTCTCACAGGGCCGGCATGAGCCGGCCCCGGTATGGAGGCGTGGTGCGGACACTCTACTCGTCGGTGCTTTCATCGGCGGCTGGCTCCGGGGTTGATGCCGGTTCGGGCGCCGGTGCGTCCTGGCGCTGCTCTGGACGCTCGAAGCGGCTCGGTCCACGGTCACGATCGAACCCGCCGCTGCGCGGTCCGCGATCGTCACGGTCAAACCCACCGGTGCGCGGCCCACGGTCGCCACGTCCACCGCGATCGTCACGATCGCGACCGCCACGGCCACCACGTTCGCGGCCATCGCGCACACCCTCGGTGAAGGGCAACAGGCCCAGATGCCGCGCGCGTTTAATGGCGATCGCCAACGAGCGCTGGTGCTTGGCGCTGGTGCTTACCCGGCGGCGCGGCTCGATCTTGCCGCGATCCGAGATAAAGCGGCGCAGCGTCGGCACATCCTTGTAATCAACGTGCAAGATACCGTCAGTTGTGAGCGGGTCCATCCTGCGCCGGGCGAACGAGCGGCCTCCGCCGCCCCCTCCGCCACCGCCGCCAAAGCGGCGTGGTGGGCGTCCACCGCCATCATCCGGGCGGCCACCGCCGCCCCGTCGTTCTTCTGCCATGATCGTAACTCCCTACCTGTTCAGATTATGAATGCAGATACCGTCTAAAACGGCACGTCGTCGAAATCGTCGAAATCTTCATCTTTTTGTTCTTTGCGAGGTTGTGCTTGCTGATCGCCACCCTCAGTCCGCTGGCCGCCGCGTTGGCCGCCACCAGCTTGGGAGAAACCACCCCCTCCAGCATCATCCCGGGAGCCCAGCATTGTAAAGTTATCGCAGTTCACTTCAACGCTGGTGCGCTCAACACCATCGTTTCCAGTGTATTGCCGGATCTGCAGCTGCCCTTCAACGAGCACCTGCGAACCCTTTTTGAGGTACTGATCGGCAATCTCGGCATTGCGACGAAAGCAATTAATGCGAAACCAGTCAGTCTCATCGATCCAGTTTCCGTCAGTTCCCCGGCGACGGCGGCCGACCGCGATGGTGAAGTTCACCACCGGATCTCCCGACGGCAAATAGCGCATCTCTGGGTCACGTCCAAGATTGCCCACGAGAATAACTCGACTGTAACCGCGTGCCATAGGGCCTCCCTTACGCTAGTCCGCATACCATCACCGGAGCGGAATCTGAATCGAGCGGTTCGCTCTTACTTTGCCTCGGTCTCTTCAGAATCCGGCTGTGCCTCCTCAGCGGGCTGTCCCTCAGTGGAGGCCACTGTCTCAGCAGGCTCGCTTTCGGCGGGAGCGGGCTGCTCCGCCACAGCGGTCTGTGCCGCTGGCTGGCGCACAGCACGCGCTGGCCGGTCAGATTGCTCGGCCGCCTGCCGCTCGGCGCGTCCTGGTTTCTCTGGCTTGATAACTCGCTCGGTCATCGGATCATAGCGCACGATCAGGTGCCGGATGATGATTTCTTCCAGGCGAATATCCCGCTCGAGCTCGTCAATAAAACGCGGCTCGACGGTGAAATAATAGAGCACATAGAAGGCATCCTGGTGGTTCTGGATCGGGTAGGCCAGCCTGCGGCGGCCCCAGGGGTTCTCGTGGCTCTCGGATTCAATGGCGCCACCCTTGTCGGTGACGTATCCCGAGACACGCTCAATAACGGCGGGCAAGCCTTCCTCACCAACCGTTGGGGAAACAACAATCATCAATTCGTACTTGCGAGGCTCGGGCGCGTACTTCGCCACCGCGCACTCCTTCCACTGGAGATGTGCCGCTCTCGGTCCGGGGCTTGCGCTCTGCGCCCGCGCCGGCGGCACTGAAAGGACATTCATATTTACATGTCCGGTGAAACACTCACCAACGCCAGAGTGTATCAAACGGTGATGATGAGGGCGAATAAAGCCCCCCACCCAAGCACAGTGTCTCGATCCTAACGCCCCTCTCCCTGCGGGAGAGGGGCTGGGGGTGAGGGCCGTGTCTCCACATGACACCCACGCTCCGCCATACGAACCAACGCGAACTCACCGGGCACACCATGTGCATGCGCTGCGTCCGCCATTGCGCCCCCCACCTGCTCTGCTTCCGGCAGCCTGGCAAACGCCAGAACCGTCGGACCAGCCCCCGACAGGCATCCACCAAGCGCGCCCGCGCAGAGGGCGGCCTCGATAACCGGAGCCAGATGCGGGAAGAGCTGCTCCCGGTAGGGTTGGTGCAAGCGGTCACGCATTGCCTCGCACAACAGATCCTCGCGCTGTTCCCTTAACGCCAGCGCCAGCAGGGCGCTACGGCTGATGTTGGCGATTGCGTCTTGCATTGGGATGGCCAGCGGCAGCACGGCACGCGCAGTATGAGTAAAGGCTACCGCGCCGGGAATGAACAGGACCGGTAACCACGGAACGGAGGAGGTCAGAATCTCGGCTATAAATCCCTCTCCAGCCGGAGTGGCAACTGTAACGCCACCCAGCACAGCGGCCGATACGTTATCGGCGTGACCCTCCATACCACCGGCGATGTCGATAAGCACCTGGTTGGAGAGCGGACCCGCGCCGCAGATCAATCCAGCTGCCTGGACGCCA
>JACCZH010000260.1 GCA_013696045.1 Chloroflexia bacterium | reverse complement strand
CAGCGCGCGGTCGAACCTAATCCCGCCGGGGATGATCTCACGCAACCGGGTGTATGCGCCAGCGGCTTGTCCATCGCAATATAGCGCGTCAGTCTTAGCCAGCTCAACCGACCGGAGCAACGCCTCTTCGAAACCTGGAAAGACACGCTGTATCGCCGGCACGACCTCATGCTGCACAGCATTGCGCCGGTACGCGATGTCAGCGTTCGAAGGATCAATAATCGCTGTGGCAGCTGAGACTGTCAACACCTCTTCAAGGTCTTGCCTTGTTACGCCGAGAAGCGGACGCAACAGGTTTAACCGGCCGTCTGACCCATCTAAATGGGTGTAAATGCTCATTCCACCAGGACTTGAGCCCGAGAACACGCGCATTAGCACCGTCTCAACCTGGTCGTCCCGAGTGTGGGCTGTGACAACTGCGCCCAGACCGAGTGCCGACGCCGCGCGCGCGAGCTCTCGATAACGCCGTTCGCGCCAGAGATCTTCGATTGAACGTCCTGGGACCGGACCTGTTTCTGCGACAGTCAGCGCGGCAAAAGGCACGCCACTTTCCTCGCACAAAACGCGCACCACATTTGCCTCAAGTGACGACTCCGGCCGCGAGAGGTGATCAACGTGAAACACCACGAACGGCGCTACCTTGCCACGCCTAAACGCCTCACTTGCGAGGATGACCAGAGCGGTGGAGTCGACCCCCCCGGAACAGGCCAAAGCGACCGTCTCGTTCCATGCCCCACTGATTTGGCGGTAGGCGCGGAGTCGCACCAGCGCGCGATCCAAAGGGAGATTCCAGGACGAACTGGGCTGTGGCACAGTAACCCTCATTCAGCAGGCAATCGTCCAGACTCGAACGCCGCTGTAACGAATATTTCGGCCAATTTGGAAAGGTGCCGATGGGTGGAATTGAACCACCGACCAAGGGCTTATGAGTCCCCTACTCTACCACTGAGCTACACCGGCAAGTGCGCCTTTAAGCGGGATAAAACATATCATTTCATCGGCTCAGCGCCAACTTCTGTTCCTGTCACGCGATCCTGCTCGCACCCTGGAGTACAATCGAAATCGCATTCTGGACATCGTCGGCAATGAACCGCAGACCGTAGCCGCCCGGGGAGGATATGGGAGACACCGCCCGCACTGAAGAACGTTCGACACTCTTGTCTGGCTTAAATAACGAGCAGACAACCGCAGTCAGTACAACTGACGGGCCGGTTCTGATCGTAGCCGGTCCCGGCAGTGGTAAAACCCGTGTGCTCACCACCCGCATCGCCTACCTCATCCAGGAGCACAACGTCGCGCCATGGCACGTTCTGGCGCTAACGTTCACTAACAAGGCAGCCCGTGAGATGCGCGAACGAGTTGAGCGCCTCGTTGGTGAACGCGCTAGCTGGATTACGATGGGCACCTTCCATTCATTCTCGGCGCGCATTTTGAGAACCTATGGTGGTGAGATCGGGATCGATTCCCGGTTCGTGATTTACGACGATGGCGACCAGATGAGCGTTGTGAAACAGGCCATGAATGGGCTTGACATCAATATCAAACAGTTCTCCCCTCGGGCGGTTCTCAGCGGAATCTCCGGAGCCAAGAGTCACAACCTGAGCCCCCAAGCCTATAGCCGCTCGGTCGAGACCTACTGGGAAGAAATTGTGGCACGCATTTACCCCATTTATCAGGACACGCTCACAAGGCGACGGGCACTTGACTTCGACGATCTCTTGTTCGCCGCTCTACGGCTGGTGCGCGAGTCTGAACATGCGCGCACCAAACTGCGCGACCGCCACCGCTACATCCTGGTGGACGAATATCAGGACACCAACCACATTCAGTATTTGATCGTAAACGCGCTAAGCGAGGAGCATCGCAACCTGTGTGTTGTTGGCGATCCAGACCAGTCCATCTACGGCTGGCGCGCCGCGGATATTCGTAACATCCTGACTTTTAAGGACGACTACCCGGAAGCAGTCGAGGTCCATCTCGAAGAAAACTATCGCTCAACCCCGCAGATTCTGACCGCCGCCGAAACAGTCATTCGTGCCAACACGCAGCGCATCGACCGTACTTTGCGAACATCGCGACCAAAGGGCGAACAGCTTATCGTCCGCGAGTGCAGTGATGAGGCCGTCGAAGCCCAGTTCATCGTGCAGGAGATCAACAGACTCCAGCGGCAGCACAACTACACCGGCAACGACTTCGCGGTGCTGTATCGCACCAATGCTCAAAGCAGGCCGATTGAGGAAGCCTTCATCCGCGGCGGAGTGCCCTATCAACTCATCGGGGGCACCCGTTTCTACGAACGGCGAGAAATCAAGGAAGTCGTCGCGCTGCTACGGCTTATTTCCAACCCGGATGACTCTGGCGCATTCCAGCGCGTCATGGACGCGTTCCCAATCGGCCAGGGGATCGGGACGAAATCACTCTCAGCGCTCGAAGATTGGGCGTCCAGACGACGCACAGGGCTCGAAGCAGCCCTTGCCGCGCTTGATGCTCCGGACGGCCCGCAGGTTGCGGGACGAGGAAGGACGCTGCTAATATCAGCCGCAGCGGTGCTCGCAGACCTGCGCCTTGCCGCCAACGACATTACGCTCTCCGAACTTTTTGACCGCGCACTTCGCGACACAGGCTTCCTCTCGCTTTTCGAGTCAGGCGACCCGGAAATGATGGATCGTTGGGATAATGTCCTCCAGTTGCGCTCAACAATCGAGCAGTACGATGCTCTGCCTCACGAAGAAGCCTTGCCAACCTTCCTCGAGGAAGTGGCGTTGGTGTCCGACGCCGATACGCTTGAGGCGGACGAGGAAAAGGTCACCCTTATTACGCTGCACGC
>JACCZH010000255.1 GCA_013696045.1 Chloroflexia bacterium | reverse complement strand
CTGGTCACCGTGCTCTCGAATGTCTCATCGGTGTCCGCGGTTGACTCGGCTGTTTCTGTGTACGAATTCGATACGGCGGAGAAGGTGCTGGTTCTGACCTTCGACGCCGGCGCGGACCGGGGTTATGCGCCCCAGATTCTTGACACGCTGCGAGATGAAGGCGTCAAGGCGACCTTCGGAATGACCGGGCACTGGGCCGAGCAGCATCCGGACCTCATCCAGAGAATGGTCAACGAGGGTCACCACCTCATGAACCACACCTGGACGCATCGCTCGTTTACCGGGCGATCCACCGGCCAGCCGGCTCTCACTGCAGCCGAGCGCAGGGACGAGCTTGTCCGCACCGAGAACCTTATCCGCGAACAGACAGGCGTCGACCTCAAGCCCTACTTCCGGCCGCCCTATGGCGACATGGATGCCTCCGTGTTGCGGGACATTGCAGCCAACGGCTACACCGTCAACGTGATGTGGACGGTCGACAGCCTAGGTTGGCGAGGTCTGTCAGAGAACGAGATTATCAAGCGAGTCGTCGACGGCGCAACGCCGGGCGGCGATATTCTGATGCATGTCGGCGGGCAATCCCTGGACGGCCCGGCCCTGCCGGACATGATCCAGCAGCTGCGCGACAAGGGCTACCGTTTCGCCACCGTCGACGAGTTGTACACCGGCCGCGTTGGCCCGGCGCAACGCTTCTTCCCGGAAACAGGTTTTGAAGTAAAGGGTAATTTTATGACCTACTGGAACCGTTTCGGCGGTCTTCCGGTGTTTGGTTACCCGATTACCGGCGAACGTCAAGAGCAAGGCGCGACAGTTCAGTATTTTGAGAGGGCCAGGTTTGAATTGCGTCCCGGCTCCTGGCCAGAGCGCAACGACATCCTGCTTGGACTGCTGGGTGTTGAGTTCACTGAGGGCAGGAGCAATCAGCAACCCTTCCAGCGTGTCCAGGCATCAACAAGCTCAAACTGCACCTATTATCTGGAAACTGGCCATAATTTGTGCTTTGCCTTTCGTGACTACTGGAGAACCCACGGCGCATTGCCGATTCTGGGATTCCCGATTTCCGAGGAGTTCAGGGAGAACGGCGTAACCGTGCAGTATTTCGAGCGGGCGCGCTTCGAGTGGCGCCCTGAGAATGCCCCTCCGTGGGATGTTCTGCTCGCTCACTTCGGCCGCTGGAAACTGGAGCAGTAATCGTCCTTGGACGTGCTACGATAGCCGCCACGGAGGAATGACGGGTATAGAGAAGGGCGGAGACATGGCGCGTTTTCATGGAGTGTATCCGGCGATCGTGACGCCGCTAACCGAGGATCGCGAGATTGACCGCGACGGCACGCATAAGGTCGTGAACTATCTCATCGAGAACGGGATTCACGGTATTTCGGCGCTCGGGTCAACCGGCGAGTGTGCCGGCTTGAGCAAGGCGCAGCGACGCATCTATATTGAGACCGTTATCGAAGCCGCGGCCGGCCGGGTAACGGTCATGTCGGGCGCGAACGGCACGGTGTTTGAGGATGTCGTTGCCGACCTGAAAATGGCCGGAGAAGTTGGGGCCGCTGCCGCACTGACGCCTCCGCCGTTCTACTATCCGCTCTCGGTAGAGGCCGTCATCGACTATTTTGAGGCACTGGCTGAGGTCAGCCCGGTGCCGATTTTCCTGTATCACATCCCGCGTATGACCAAGGTGCCGATTGCGGTTGAGGCGGTCGAGCAGCTGGCGCGTCACCCGAACATCGCCGGCTTGAAGGACAGCGACGGCAACCTGGCCTACTTCGCCGAAGTGGCCCGCGTCGCCAACGAGGTGGATGATTTCAGCGCCTTCACCGGTGGTGACAGCATGTTCTATCCATCTCTGGTTGTCGGTGGCCATGGCATCATCGGCGCGGGCGTCAACGCCGCGCCGGCCGAAGAGGTTGCAGTCTACAATGCCTTCAAGGCGGGCGATCACCAGAAGGCGCTCAAAGCCCAGCACGCGCTCAACCCGATGCTCACCACCTATCGTGGCGGTGTCTTCCCGGCTGGCGTGAAAGCCACGTTGGCGGCGCGAGGCCTGTGCGGCACCACCATGACACGCCCGATACCGTCGGCGACCGCCGACGAGGTCAAGGCTGTTCGTGCCCACATGGAATCGCTCGGAATGCTTTCCGGACAGCCTGTAGCAGCCGACTAGGCTCGACCTGTTGGATTCGTGCGCTAGTGCCAGTCTGAAGCAGAATGCTGATTCAATTGGCGAAATCGTTGGCCGGCGGCAGGGTTAACTCTGCCGCCTACTGCCTTGAACGGCGTCAACATCCGAATCCTGCTTAGCATTCGTCCGGCTCGTCGCAGAAGCGCACGCGGGCCGCTTCGACCTCGTGGTAGTGTTCGCCGGCCCAGTCGCGGAGTACCGTTAGCGCTTCGACCAGCGTTTGGCCCAGCGGGGTCAGGCCGTACTCGACGCGCGGGGGAGTGTCAGGGTACACAGTCCGTTCGACCAGACCGTTGCATTCCAGGTCGCGCAGAGTCTGGGTCAGCATTTTCTGCGAGACACCCTCAACCTCTCGCCGGAGCGCGTTGTAGCGCCAGGCGCCACCGGCCAGGGTCGTGATGACGAGCACCGCCCACTTGTCAGCGATCAGCGCCAGAGCCTGCCGCGGACTGGCCACCGTTGCCTTGCCACCACCCCGGGAGACCCGCACCTTCTCCATCGTCGCATCCATAGCTACTGTCGCCTCCTGCCCAGGTTACCTTTAGGTTTTTAGATAACGTTTGGGTTGCTACAGCACTTTTTGGTGCCTACTTCCCAATTGGCAGCTTAGCAGGATAGGGTAGTAACTGCAACTCCGTGCCGTGGAGATCGGCGATTGAGATGCGCAGTAGACGCTGATTTGTGACGACAGATGAAGGGACCAACGGTGACAGAGATAGATACCTCCACAGACTTTGGGGCGCGAGTCTCGCGCCGCCTGGACGAAGAGCGCATCATCTGGTTGACAACGGTTCGTCCTGACGGCCGGCCGGAGCCGAGCCCGGTCTGGTTTCTCTGGGACGGTGAAACCTTCCTGATCTACAGTGAGCCGAGCACCGTTAAGCTGCGCAACATCGCCGCCCAGCCTCATGTCTCCCTCCACATGCATGGAGATTTTTGGGGCAACGACATCGTGATCTTCTCCGGAGAAGCCCGGATCGACGACGATGCATCGACGGCCGACGGGCTTTCCGAGCTGCTTCGGAAATATAAGGAGAACCTCGACCAGCCTGGAGGCCCGACGACTGAGGCGTTTACACGAAATTACTCGGTCGCTATCCGGGTGACACCGACCAAGCTGCGAGGGTTTTGAAATCCTTTGGAGCCGGTGACGGCGGCGGGTGGGCTGCGTTTCCATCAACCAAGCGTCCTGTGAGGACCCTTCAATCCTTGTCTGGTTTTCGGACGGGGCTTCACGTTGCCATGGCACATGTACACTAGATAAGGAAGGACGAGCCGCTGCCTTAAACCGGGTGTGGGCTTGCAGACGGTTTGATAACGACGCATTCGGGAGGGCAAAGGTCCCCTCTCCTATGCTTGTTGAGATATCGATAAGGATAAGCATGGCACGTAAGGTATTGCCTGGAAAGCCCTACCCTCTCGGGGCAACCTGGGATGGTCAGGGCGTTAATTTCGCCATCTTCTCCGAAAACGCCACGGAGATTGAGTTGTGTCTCTTTGAAGACGTGGACGCGATCGAAGAGTCCGAACGCATTCCGATGCATGAGGTGACAACCCACATTTGGCACTGCTATCTGCCCTATATGTGGCCCGGTCAACTCTATGGCTACCGTGTCCATGGCCCGCATGACCTGGAGAATGGGCTTCGGTTTAATCATCATAAGCTCGTGATTGATCCTTACGCCAAGGCGATCTCCGGCCAGGTCAAGTGGGAGGCGCCGCTGTTCGGCTATACCCTTGGTGACGACGCCATGGATCTTTCGCTGGACGAGCAGGATTCTGCCTGGGGCATGCCCAAGGGCGTGGTTATCATTCCCAACTTCGATTGGGAAGGCGACCAGGCGCCGAAGACGCCCTGGAATCAATCTGTAATCTATGAAGTGCACGTCAAAGGATTTACCAAGACGCATCCAGACGTGCCACCCAACCAACGTGGAACCTACGCCGGCCTGGCTTCCCCGGTGATGATTGACTATCTGAAGGAGCTGGGTGTTACGGCGGTTGAACTGCTGCCGGTTCATGATTTTTTGAACGACAAGCATCTGGTGGATAAAGGTCTGACGAACTACTGGGGTTACAACACCACCAACTTCTTCTCGCCCGACGCACGCTACTCCAGCGCCGGGGACACCGGCGAGCAGGTGGCCGAGTTCAAGGCGATGGTCAAGTCTCTGCATCGCGCCGGGATCGAA
>JACCZH010000246.1 GCA_013696045.1 Chloroflexia bacterium | reverse complement strand
GACGGTTGGTCGCGACGAGGCTGCGGTCGCAGATGCAGTACCGCACGTCCTTTCTGGTAACGACTTTGGTGACTTTTCTGGGATTGGCCACCGAGTTCCTGGCAATTCTGATCCTGTTCAGCCAGTTTGGCGATCTGAGAGGATGGGAGGTTGGCGAGATTGCGCTGCTGTATGCCATGGCCTCGATCGCGTTCGGGATCAGCGACATGGTGGGTGCCGGGTTCGATATCTTTCCGGAGTCGATCCGGCGCGGCGAATTCGATCAGGTACTGTTGCGGCCGGCCGGTGTCTTTACCCAGGTGCTGGCGGCTGATTTCCAGCTGCGGCGCTTGAGCAGGATTGTTCTGGGATTCGGCGCGCTTGGACTGGCGCTCTCCTGGACTTCGATTGTTTGGACGCCTGAGAAGTTGCTGTATCTTGTCGTGGTCCTCTTGTGTGGCGCGGTCATGTTCACGTCATTGCTGGTATTGGGCGCGACAATCTGCTTCTGGACGGTGCAGAGCGTCGAGCTGATCAACATTCTGACCCACGGTGGCACCGAGCTGACGAGCTACCCGCTGCCGATCTACCACGAGCTGATGCAGCGCTTCTTCACCTTTGTCGTTCCGTTGGCATTTGTGTCGTATTTCCCCTCGCTCTATCTGCTGGACCGGCCCGGGAGCGGCGACGTGCCGGGCTGGGCGCCGTTTCTGTCACCGCTGGCGGCGCTGTTGATGGCGGTCGTAGCACGGCTCGCCTGGGGCTTTGGCGTGAAACATTACCGCAGCACGGGGAGCTGAAAACATGATCGAGGTTGAAGGTCTGGAGAAAAGCTTCTGGGTGGCGAAGCATCACCGTGGTCTCAGCGGATCGCTGCGCAATCTGGTGTCACGCGACGGACAAGAGGTGCGCGCGGTTGACGACATCTCCTTCAGCATCGAGCGCGGTGGGATGGTTGGCTACCTGGGTCCGAATGGGGCGGGGAAGAGCACGACGATCAAGATGCTGACCGGCATCTTCGTGCCGAGCGGAGGTCGGGTCAATGTGGACGGATTGGTGCCCTGGCGGCAGCGGCGTGAGCTGGCCGCGAGGATCGGGGTCGTCTTCGGCCAGCGCACCCAGCTCTGGTGGGATCTGCCGTTGATCGAATCGCTGGAGCTGCTGCGCCACATCTACCGTGTCCCGAAACCCAGGTTTGAGGAGAACCTGGCGAACTTCCGGGCGATTCTGGAGCTTGACGGCTTTCTGGACACGCCAGTGCGCCAGCTCAGTCTGGGCCAGAGGATGCGGGGCGAACTTGCAGCCGCACTGCTCCACGATCCGCCGATTCTCTACCTCGACGAGCCGACGATTGGGCTGGATGTCGTCGGCAAGGCGCGGATTCGGGAGTTCCTGCTCCAGGTGAACCGCGAGCGCGGGGTGACGGTGTTGTTGACGACGCACGACATGTCTGACGTGACTCGTCTCTGCGGACGGATCATGGTGATCGACCACGGTCGGCTGCTCTATGACGGGGGTCTGGCGGCGATCCGCGACCGTTTCGGCGTCGAACGCACACTGGTGGTGGACCTGGAGAGTGGCGAGGAGACCGGTGGTCCACTTACCGTGCCCGGTTCGCACGAGGTGCGTTCGGATGGCCCACGCCGCTGGCTGAGCTTCCGGCGCGACGAAACCACCGCGTCGCAGTTGATCGCCGCCGTCAGCGCCCGCTACCGCATCCGCGATCTGACCCTGGAAGAGCCGGAGATCGAGGGTATTGTGCGCAGGATTTACGAAGAGGGGATCTGACCTGCTTCACCTTACGTCCGGTGGCCTATGCGCTCCCGGCGGCTCCAGATGAACCAGAGAGCTGCAACCGCCACGATGACAATGACGATGTACTGCAGAATTGACATGTAATCCTCCACCCGCTCCCAGTGATTGCCCAACGTCCAACCAAATCCGACGAGGGCTGCATTCCAGATGGCGCTGCCGATGGTCGTATAGAGCACAAATTGCCAGAGAGGCATGCCGACAAGTCCAGCCGGTATTGATATCAGACTGCGTATTCCAGGAATAAGGCGGCCAAAGAGAATGGCTTTGGTTCCGTGATACTCGAACCAGTCGCGCGATTTATCGAGGTCGCTCTCATCCATCAGAACGAACCGGCCAAATTTCCTGATGAGATAACGCAGCCGCGCCTCTCCAAGTCCCGCGCCGATGGCATACAGGACGAGCGCTCCGGCGACCGAGCCGATCGTCGCGGCGACCACTACTGGAAGAAACGAGAAGCGACCCTGTCCCACCAGGAAACCAGCCAGCGGCAAGACGATTTCGGATGGTATGGGTGGCGCCAAGTTTTCAAGAGCGATCATGAAGGCTACGCCGAAGTAGCCGAACGACTCGACGACATCCGCGACCCAGCTTGCGAGACCGGAGAGAGGATTCTTCATTACTACCGAGTCATCCATACTGAGGAAAAAGTGTGTCGAAATCATCGTGAGGTCATGGTTTCAAAGAGCGATGTTTGACATGTTTGAGCATCCGTCTACAGCGGGTTCGCGTCCAGATAATCTTGCAGCATGATCGCCGCGGCGATGGCGTCGCGTTCGCCACTGCTACGATTCTTGCGTTTTTTGCTTCGTCCCTCCAGCACCCGGTCGGCCATGTACGATGTCAAACGCTCGTCCCAGAAGACGATGCGGATCGACACCATCTCGGCCAACTCTTCGGCCATCGCGCGGGCTTCGCGAGCCTGGTAGCCCTCCTCGCCGCGCATGGTTTTGGGCAAACCGGCTACGATGCCGTCGGCGTTGTGCTCACGGACAAGGGTGGCGACAGCGTCCAGGGTCTCGTGGCGTAGATCCACGATGCCGACTGGGAAGGCCATCATGCCGAGGTCGTCAGACACGGCGATGCCTACCCGGCGCTCGCCTAGATCGAGCCCGAGGAGCTTACGGCCGGGTCTCGCCCGTAGCTGTCTGCGTTGCCGGGCGGTCGTCAATGTCGATTGCAATCCGCGAGTCCAGCCGTGGCGGCCAGTTCAGCGGGAACCAATCGGGACCATAATCGAGCTCGAATCGTGAAACTCCTTCGATTTCTGACACGCGGCGCACGGCATTTGCCTCGGATGCGCCGACGAGATCCTGCTTGAGTTCGGCCAGCATCCATGGGTCAATGACGACACGAGCGCGAGCACTGGCAGTGATGCGGTACTCGGGATTGCCGGAGATATTGTCGATCTCCAGCGGTTCGTCAACCTTCATTGTATCTGCCAGCAGCACCGTATCCGGAGGAAGCGAGCCTGAGAGACGCTTGCTGAGCTCCTCGCGAGCCATTTCGTGCAACGCGTCTGGGTCGTAGGCAAGCGCTGATATACGCATCGTGGACTCTATTTGAAGCTCAGTAGCATCTTCACC
>JACCZH010000241.1 GCA_013696045.1 Chloroflexia bacterium | reverse complement strand
CGTGCCAGTAGGACAGGGTGTCAAGCAGGTTTCTGGCTTGCTGCGTTTTTCCTAATGCGAGCTGGAGCTCGGCGAGACGCACGAATCCGGGCAGAAACATGGGTGCTTCGACACAGGCAAGGTAGGTGGAATCGAGCGCGGAATAGAGACGCTCGGCGACATAATGGCCTTCCGCATCTCGTATTAAGCGTTGGACAGTCGTGGTTTGACTCTCAACACCGGGTAGCGGGCGCGTGAAATTCACCAGAACGTCAGACAGTGCGTCAATCGAATCGGCATTCGATGTAACGCTTATGGTCGACCGGCCACGGGCATGATCGAGACGGCGCGCAAATGCTGTAACGTCCGGGTGGTCCGCGTCTATCTCATTCGCTTCCTTGAGGAGATCCTCCGCATCGTCGATCTGCCCGGTGTCTAGATAGGCCGTCGCGACGCTCAGGATGTGCTTGAGCTCGTAGCTATCGCCCGTGTCTATCAACGCCGTGCTGTTTTCCTGGTGTTCGATGGTGTTCATCCCGTTCCTCCCGAGCACAGCGCCGGACTCATTGAGGCAGTTTCCCCTCAAGACGCTACTCTCAGTATAGGAATTGGAATACCTGGGCCAAATAGTACTTAGGGCCGGAATAGATTGCGCCAGAGGGTTTAGCGACGGTTTGAACGCCCATTTTTGGGACCACGCACCCGGGCGTTGCGCATGCGGTAATCGTCGGCGTCCATGTATACAAGCTCCGAGAGCTGGGTGTCACAGAGCCGGGAACGAACGCGGCCATCCAGCTTGTCCAGATCGACGTTGGTCGTGAACACAGTTGGCAACCGTTCCATATAGCGATGGTTCACGATCTGGAAGAGTTTCTCCCGCGCCCAGGGTGTTGTGTTCTCGGTCCCGAGGTCGTCGAGCACCAGCAGGTCCGCAGTTCGGACAGCGTGAAAGCGTTTGTCGTATGACGATGTGGAATCCGGGGCGAACGTGGCCCGCAAGTAGTCCAGAAGATCGGGAACAACGGCGAAGATCGGCCGCATATGCTGGGTCTGAAGCGCGTAGTTCGCCACGGCCGAGGCCAGATGGGTTTTTCCGCAGCCAAAGGGTCCCACCAGCACCAGCCAGCCATTCGGGTTTTGTCCGAACCGATGTGCGAGCTCGTAGGCATCAGACGTGCCTTTGATGTTCGCGTCGAAATCATCAAAGGTCCAAGAGCTGACGACGTCCATGTTGCTGAATTCGCGCAGGTCTCGCTGCGTGTTGTCCCAGTGATCGACAACTTTGCAGACGCAGGGAATAAGGCGACTGAAGTTGGGCGATCCCACTGGCGCGTCGAGTCGCACGAAGCCCGCTCCCCGGCAGATAGGACAGTTATCGTTTTCGGAAGAGCGCGGCGTACTTTCCTCGGAGGTACTTCTCGGAATCGAGATGTTTTTCATGATCTCGCCGATTGGTTTCATCTGCCCGGCCCTCCGTGCTCCAATTTTCAAGAATGCGTTGTATGTAGCGCCAGCTGCGACGGTTGTATGCGACGGATTCAGCGATAGCGTCCTGTATCCACTCTTCCGGATAGCTCTGGAGTGCCTCGGTCAGCCGGTCGGCAAGTATCGGGGTGACCATACCGATGTTCTGCTCGTAGAGCCCGAAGACGTCGGGCCGCTCAAGGGTCAGCCGTGCTGGTTCTGGTGCATAGCCGTCAACAATTTCGAACTGGCCCTCACGAGCGATCTGTTGCGTCTGGTGTGTCGCCATGACATACCAGAGCCGGTCGTCCTCATCTCTGAGTGCGATGAGTATTCCATGGGCGACGGATGCGTGCAGCGCCTCGACCAGACGTTCGGAGACATCCCGGCTCGATCCATCGCCGCGCGCGCCGCGTCGCAGGGCTGAGTGATTGAGAACATCCTCCTCGGCAACCGGCTCGTCCGCTCCTCCGATGGTTGCCACCGCCAGGATGACCTTTGTTTCGAGCGGGTCCCAAACATCCTGAATGAGCCGGTCTATGAGCGACGGCGGGAGATGGCTCGACTGGCTCCTGCGAGCGTCTGACACGGGATGATCCTCTGGTGTATCACGGAAAACGTTATAAGTCAGGCTCGCGATAGAGCTCAAGATCCGCGAAGCGCGCGGTGCGGTCGAAGAACCGTAGATGCACTGTTCCTACGGGCCCGTTACGGTGCTTGGCAACGATAATATCGGCGATACCCTTCTTCTCGGTCTCGGCATCGTAGACGTCTTCACGATAGATGAACATCACGATATCCGCATCCTGCTCGATCGACCCAGATTCGCGAAGGTCCGACAGCATCGGAACGTGTGATTGCCGGCTCTCAACGGCGCGTGACAGCTGAGCCAACGCAACGACTGGAATGTCCAGCTCTCGGGCAAGACCTTTTAAGGCGCGCGAGATCTCTGAGATCTCCTGCACCCGATTGTCGGTGCGCCGGCTAGAGGTCATGAGCTGGAGGTAGTCGATAATGAGCAGATCCAGACCATGCTCGGCGTGCAGACGGCGCGCCTTGGAGCGCACCTCCATGATGTTGGCAGTGGCGCTGTCGTCCAGGAATATCGGCGCTTCAGACAAACGTCCAAATGCGCGCACCACACTATTCCATTCGCTGTCGTCGATATAGCCGAGCCGCAGCCGGTGCGAATCGACCCCGGTTTCCATGGCTAGCAGCCGTTGCACGATCTGTTCGCCGGACATCTCAAGCACGAACAACCCGACGGTATGACCGGAGCGAATGGCTGCGTTGTAGGCAAGACCCAGGCCAAGCGATGACTTACCGACGGCGGGGCGCGCGGCGATAATAACGAGATCGGACTTCTGGAGCCCACCGGTAAGCTTGTCGAGGTCGGCGAACCCGGTCGGCACACCAACGATTGAGCCCTTATTTTGATGCAGTGTATCGAGCCGGTCGAAATACGTTTCGAGGATTTCAGCGATCGACTTGAAGTCGCGGGTCGTGCGGTGCTGCGAGACATCGAAAATGGCCCGCTCTGCGCGGTCCAGCGCGTCTTCGACGTCTGATGAATGGTCATAGCCGATTCTGACGATCTGCGTTCCGGCGTCGATCAGCCGGCGCAACGTGGAAGTGCGCTCGACGATACGTCCATAGTATTCGACATGCACAGATGTCGGTACGGCCGCGATGAGTTCTGCGAGATAGGCTTCGCCGCCGGCGTCCTCGAGCTTGCCGTTCCGGGCCAGATTATCAACCAGGGTGACGAGGTCGGTCGGTTCGCGGCGATTGTAGAGCGAGACAATGCTGTCATAGATCACGCCTTGAGCAGCGCGGTAGAAGTCGCCAGGTTTTACAAATGCCGCGATACGAATGATGGCGTCGCGGTCGATCAGCAGGGAACCGAGAACGGATTGCTCTGCCTCCAGATTATGCGGAGGTAAATGATCGACCGCTTGCACCATCGCTGTTACCCGGTTTCGTCAGTATCGGTCTCGGCGGACGCCTCGGCTTCGTTCTCCTCGGTTTCCGCATCAACAGCTTCAGCCTCATCGGAATCGACCTGGGCGTCGTCAGTCGCGGACTCTTCACCAGCATCTTCATCCTGATGTTCGGCTGCCAGTTCGGGCGCATCCGGATCGAAGACGCGCACTTTTACAGTCGGCGCGAGCTTGCCAACAAGCCGCACGGCGAGATCGTACTCACCGATGGTGCGAATCGGCTCCGCAAGGTCGATCTTGCGACGATCGATGTCTTCGCCAACGGCGGCGCTAAGCCGCTCGGCGATGTCCGCTGTGGTGATCGACCCAAAGAGACGGCCCTGCTCGCCGACACGGGCTTCAATCTCCAGTGATGTCGCCTGAATGCGTCCCGCCAGATCGCGCATCTCTTCTTCTAGCTTTTCAATGCGCCTGTTCTCAGCCTGCTGGCGCTCCTCGACCTGCTTGACAACGCCACGGGTGGCCATGGATGCCAATCCTTGTGGAATCAGGTAGTTGCGGGCGTAGCCGTCCTTCACTTCTTGAATGGTTCCGGACTCACCGAGTTTCGGTACGTCCTGCGTTAATACAACCCTCATGGTGCTTCTTTGCCTCACGCTTCCCAGGAGTGATGGAGCAGCCGATGCTCGCATCACCACGCATACAAACGATAACATGGATGTACGTACACACACCCCGCCGATTGAAGAAGTATACAAGCTCGCGCGTTTACCGCGCCGCGTCCAGCGAATCGCGCTTGATCTCATACAGAGCGATCGAACCGGCGACAGCCGCGTTGAGCGATTCAACCTGGCCGAACATTGGAAGTGACACGACGAGATCACACTGTTCACGCACCAACCGCCGGATGCCTCGTCCTTCAGATCCAACCACCAGGACAACCGGCGCGGCAACATCGGTCTCGAAGAGCGGTTGGGATTCTTCCCCGGCATCCAGGCCGACTGCCCATAAACCGGCAGCGCGGGCGCTTGCAAGCCAGCGTGACAGGTTGGTCTCGCGCTGCACCTGCATGTGTTCGACCGCGCCAGACGACGCGTTGACAACGGCGGGAGTGACACCAACAGCCCGGTCTGACGGCACGATTACCAGCCGAACGCCAATTGCCTCGGCCGAGCGTAACAGGGTCCCCGCGTTGCGAGGATCCTCAATTCCGTCGAGCGCCAGGACAATCGCCCGTTCTGCCGCGAGCTGACTGAGATCGACGTGGTTCGCGTAGGGATACGGGGATGACTCCAGCATCACACCCTGGTGCCCGAAGCCGGCTTGGGTATCGACACGATCGCGTGGCGCGCGCTCAATGCGCACACCGCGCTCGTTTGCCAGCGATTCGATCTCGGTCATCCGGGCATCCTCGGCGACGCCCTCAGCCACGATCAGACGAATATGCCGGCGGCGTCCCGCGCGCAACGATTCACGCACGGCGTTTCTGCCATACAGGAACTCGCGCGATCCGCCACCCGATTCGCGTTTTGGCCCGCGTTTATCGCTGCCAACGCCACGTTGATCCGTCTGCCGAGTCC
>JACCZH010000199.1 GCA_013696045.1 Chloroflexia bacterium | reverse complement strand
GTATACAGGTTATGGAGTGTTAGGCTTGCAGGCTGGACGCAGAGGCACGCGGTAGAACGCTAAAGACGGTATCCTTCGGACTCTTAATCAGCGGGTTCGGGGTTCGAGTCCCTGGCGGCTCACAGATCGGTAACATTTTATTTTAGCGTCCTCTCATCGCGGAGATTTTCTCCTCCGACATTGCAACATGCCTGCTTTTCCCTGAAGCCAAGGTAATCAGGTAGCTCGATGGGAGTATGCTTGCGCGACGGCCGCTGGCACTATGATCTGCGGGCCGCCGGGGATACGTGCCTGAACATTTCGAGATAGGACATTGCGAGTGTGGCCCGGTGGCAGCAGGTAGTGCAAGGGTATGTCCGCCGTCACGGGATGCTGCTCTTGCTGCTGGTTGGTGGCCAGGCGGCGTCTATTTTTCTTGCTCGAGGTGAGCACACGCTGTGGCCGGTCGCCATTCCCTGGGTTATCAGTCTCTTCGCGGCGGTGGCACTGGTCGATGCTAGGTCAGACTGCCGGCGATCATCACGCCTGCCTGTCCAAACGTATGAGATCCTGGCCGTAGTAGGGCTAACTCTGCTGGCGGTCATTCTGCGCTTTCCCAACCTGGAGACGATCCCGAGCGGCGTTGCCGGGGACGAGGGGGAGTTCGGGGTGCTGGCTCTGGAGGTGTCCCAGGGGCGCGGTCCCGATCCTTTCGGGGTCGCTTTCCTTGGGGATCCGGCTCTCTATGTGCACCTGCTGGCGCCATGGGTCGCGGCTCTGGGACCGACAATGGAGGCGATTCGGCTGCCCTCGGCACTGGCCGGCGCGGCAACCGTACCGGCGCTGTATCTGCTGGTGAGGGAGCTCGCCGGCCGCACTCCGGCCGCGCTGGCCGCGTTTCTCCTGGCAACCTCAGCGGTCCATATCCATTTCAGCCGGTTGGCGCTCAACGTTATCGAGATGCCGCTCTTTGCCTGTCTTAGCCTGTGGTGTCTGGCACGGGGCATTCTCAAGGGCGGAAACGTCTGGTATCTACTGGCCGGTATTCTGGGCGGGATGGGGTTCTACTTTCATTTCGGCTCACGCTTGCTGGTGCCTGTCCTCTTGCTGGTTCTTATCGGCCAGCTTATCAGCGCGCCGCGTGCCTGGCGCGCCTGGTTGCGTGTCTCCGGCCTGACCGGGTTTGGTGGGCTCCTGGCACTGAGCCCGATGCTGGCGCACTTGTCCAGCAATCCACATCTGTTTACCGACCATATGGGATCGCGAGGCATCTGGAGACACTGGGACCGCCTGGCGCTCCGTTATGGGACAGAGCCTTCGGACAGGGCCGGCATCCTCTGGGAGCAAGTCGTGGTGACGTTTCATGCCTTCACCCGTCAGGCGGATTCGCCCTTTGGCGCCCAGTTCTACACATTCGCCAACGCGCCCTTGCTGAACGGGATTCTCGCGACGCTGGCGCTGCTCGGTCTCGTCCTGTTGTGTGCGCGGATCCGAACCCCGCACGCGCGGCTGTCACTGATCTGGTTCGCGGTGCCGATCCTCTTCGCGAGCATTCTGACCGACACGGCGGGGCAGGCTCATCGGTTGATCCATCCGCTGTTGCCGTCGATTGTTGCGGTCGCGCTGTTCGTTGAGTGGGTCAGGCGACTCGTTCACTCGCGGCTGCCCCCGCGCATCGCCCCGGTTGTCATGTCCCTGCTCGTGTTCGTGCCACTCGCCGCCGGTTCGTGGGACAGTTATCGTTACTTTCAACCGGGGAACATGGACCGGTTCGCCCCAGCGCAAACGGCCCAGGCACGCTGCATGGAAGCCCTCCCCACAGGCACGGTCGCGTTGGTCGTTGGCACCCCACGAGCATACGCCCGTCACGGCCCCAGCCGGTATCTGGGCCATGCCGTCGACCGGCGCGATCTCAACGACCCTGCAGCCCAACTGCCGATCGACACTGCGGGGAAACCACTCGTCATCATGGTCCATGAGTGGAACCGCGATGCCCTGCCCCAGATCCGTTCGATCTATCCGGACGCTCAATCGGTAGAGATCCAACGACCGACGGGGAAGCGAGTTCTCACCGTCATCGCGCCACCCGCGGACGGACACGCTGCGACAGAACTCCTGCGGGCGTGCGCGTCAAACGCGGGTGACACCAGTCTCTCTACACGTATGGTGCGTGCCAGCGGGTTATCTATAATGTGACGCAAACACATGGGTACGGCAATACGTGTGGGAAGATTCGATGGCTTCCGAGAACCGGCGTGCTGCCAGCGCATAGAAAGTGAGCGGACGATGTCGAATGAGCTTCGCGCGATGACCCGGCAATTTGTGGAAGGATCTGCTTTTCAGCAGGCGATCGCGGCTGTCGAGCGTGATCCGTATCACTTCCCCACCGATTTCTGGCGCCGCTGCGTCGAGATTGGCGGGCTGGCGATGGACATCCCGGAGGAGTACGGCGGCGGCCTGCTTGACCCAGTGGACCAGGCGGCGATCATGGAAGAGCTGGCACGCGGCCACGCCGGTCTGTCGCTTTCTGTTCTGGTCCAGAACTCGTTGACGGCTTTCCCGATCAACCAGTTCGGCAGTGAGGAACAGAAGCAGAAGTATCTCCCGAGGATGGCTCAGGGCGAGCTGGTCGCCTGCTTCGGGCTGAGCGAGCCGGCGCGTGGCTCGGACGCGAAGGGTATCCAGTTAACCGCCCGGAAGGACGAGGAACGCGGAGGGTGGCGGCTGAACGGCATAAAGCGCTGGATTACGAATGCCGACCGGGCCGGCGTGATCGTGCTTGCGACACGCACCGGCACGACCGAGAGCCGCGGCGACGGCATCACCGTGTTCCTGGCCGAAATTGGCCCGGACGTCGAAGGCTTGTCTGTGCCGAAGCCGCACGACAAAATCGGCCAGTTTGGCTCGACCCTGTGCGACGTCATTTTTGAGAACGTGCACGTGCCCGACGGCGCGATTATGGGCGAAGTCGATGCTGGCTGGGAGATCATCAACAGCACCCTGGAGCACTCGCGGGTCTGGATCGCTGCGCAGGGTTCCGGCATAGCCCTCGCCGCGCTGGATGAGGCCGAAGCCTATACCGCCGAGCGGGTTCAGTTCGGCCGGCCTCTCAAGGACATGCCCCCGGTAGCCAATCATCTAGCCGTCATGCGGCGACAGGTTGAGCTGGCCCAGTTTCTTGTCAACAAGGCTGCCCGGCACGAGTCCGAAGGTGACGAGCTCGCCTTTGTCTGGGCGTCGCTGGCCAAGTTGATTGCCAGCGAGACGTGCCTGTTCGTGGCGAGCGACGCCATGCTCCTGCACGGCGGGACCGGCTATGTCAATGACCTGCCGATCTCGCGCATCTACCGTGACTCCGGCGTGCTGCGCATCTACGAAGGCGCCGCCCACATCCAGGTCAGGATCATCGAGCGCTATCTGGAGCGCGATCGAATCATGGCACTCTTCCCGCCGTCTGCCGGGCTGATGCGCGACGCATCCGAGCTGACGCCGCTTGAAACGCTCACCGCCGAGATCGAAACCTGGCAGCCTGGGCTCCTCGCCGTCAGGTAAGTATCGTCCGGCATGGAGCCATCAGAAAACTGATTCTGACAAACGTCTTGCGCTTCCCGATGTCCATATTGTAACGTTTCCCAAACTATTGTTGTGGGGCAATGTTTATAAGGGAGAGTGGCAGATGGGACGTTCGTCGGGTTGGTTGTTGCTGCGACGCTTTTTCGCGGTGGCGTTCGTGATTCCTTTACTTGGTTTTGCCTCTGGCGGTCTCGCAGTCCTCGCAACTCACGACGATCCCACCCAATTCCATGGATGTGTAAACAATCGAACAGGCTTCATGCGGATCGTTGAGGATCCAGCAAGATGCATCACCCGCCAGTACAGTGGGGTTTCGCTGGAGCGGGAAATCACCTGGAATCAGTCTGGTCCGCGTGGATTCGACGGCGCGCAGGGACCAAACGGTGTTCCCGGGGAGGCAGGAGCGCCAGGCGCTCCTGGTCAGGCCGGAGATGTCGGACCGCAGGGTCCGGCCGGCCAGAACGGTGTCGATGGCGTAAAC